>CAIYKK010000433.1 GCA_903926695.1 uncultured Burkholderiales bacterium | reverse complement strand
GAGCATGGCAGATCTCCAAGCCATGACTCCCAAGATATACACCGCAACGTCAGCCAATGACCTTATCGATGGCTGGAACGGCATTGACAACATCAACGCCGGAGCAGGCAACGACACCATCAACGGCTACGCTGGCAATGACATCCTTGACGGAGGGGTGGGTAATGACTCCATGATTGGAGGCCTGGGGGATGACGTTTACTTTGTTGACGTAGTGGGCGACATGGTCATCGAAAATGCAAACGAAGGCATGGACACTGTCAATACGTCAATCACATACACACTCGGTGCCAATGTGGAGAATGGCCGCATCCTGGCCTCCGGCACATCCAACCTAACAGGGAATACCCTGAGCAACACTTTGTATGCTGGAGCAGGCAACAACATATTGAACGGCTCATCGGGTACAGACACCGTATCCTACCTGTACGCCACCTCTGCTATTCAACTCAGTCTGGCCAATACCACTGCACAGGTGACCAGTGGCTCAGGCAGCGACACACTGCTCAACATTGAAAACCTCACCGGCAGCGCTTATGGCGACACCCTGAGCGGCAACACATCGACAAACACACTCGACGGAGGGGTGGGTAATGACTCCATGATTGGAGGCCTGGGGGATGACGTTTACTTTGTTGACGTAGTGGGCGACATGCTCATCGAAAACGCAAACGAAGGCATGGACACTGTCAATACGTCAATCACCTACACGCTGGGTGCCAATGTGGAGAATCTTACCCTTCTGGATGGCACTACTACCAATGGGACAGGCAATGACTTGGACAATGTACTCACGGGTAATAATGCAGCAAATAGTTTGAACGGTAGCACCGGTGCCGACACCATGACAGGCGACGACGGCTCGGATACTTACTATGTAGACAACAGCGGCGACAGCGTCGTCGAGACCAATGCGACAGCTGCCAGTGGAGGCACTGACCTGGTCCATAGCTACTTAAGCGCTTACACGCTGGGCACCAATGTGGAGAATGGCCGCATCCTGGCCTCCGGCACAGCCAACCTGACAGGAAATACCCTGAGCAACACTTTGTACGCCGGAGCAGCCAACAACATATTGAACGGCTCATCGGGTACAGACACCGTGTCCTACCTGTACGCCACCTCTGCTGTTCAACTCAGTCTGGCCAATACCACTGCACAGGTCACAGGTGGCTCAGGCAGTGACACACTACTCAACATTGAAAACCTCACCGGCAGCGCTTATGGCGACACCCTGAGCGGCAACGCATCGGCAAACACACTTAACGGTGGCACTGGTGCCGACACCATGACCGGAGGTTCCGGTAACGATACCTACTATGTGGACAACGTCCTCGACAGCGTGATTGAGAATTCTGGTGATGGTACTGATCGGGTCTACAGTTCCCTCAATACCTACACGCTGAATGCCAATGCGGAAAACCTTACCCTGAGTGGCACTGCGGCCATCAACGGTACGGGCAACTCCCTAAGCAACTCCCTCACTGGAAACAGTGCGGCCAACATTTTGGACGGCGGCGCTGGCACCGACACCATAACGGGCGGGTTGGGTAACGATACCTACCAGATGGGTCGCGGCTATGGCACCGACACCGTGCAGGAGAGTGATACCACTGTCGGCAATACGGACGTGCTGCAGTTCCTCAGCGGGATTGCTAGCAATCAGATCTGGCTGCGCCAGATAGCTAACGACTTGGAGGTGAGCATCATTGGCACCACCGACAAAACCAAACTGACCGACTGGTACTTGGGCAATCAATACCATGTTGAGCAGTTCAAGACGAGTGATGGGAAGACGCTGCTGGACAGCAATGTGCAAAATCTGGTGAGTGCCATGGCTGCGTTTTCGCCTCCTGCTGCAGGGGAAACTACGCTGTCGGCGAGCTATCAACATACACTCGATACAGTGATGACTGCCAACTGGCGATAACATGATGCACGTTTTTTAGGCCGTGGTGCCGTGTATCAGTAGCGGGGAAAACAGGTTTTCCACTCCACGGTACCTCAGACCCCTCACTGTCCCGGCGCTGCCCCCTGAACCGGCTCCGCGTCAATAGCCCGCTGCTGTGCCAGCGCCTCGCGCTCCTGCTCAATGCGACCTTGAAGCTCGGGATTGCTGACGTTGAATCCATGCTCTGCCACCAGCTTGGCGCAGGTGTCCTTGTATTCCTCCGCGCCGGTGACCTTGAAGCTGCCCCACTTCTGCGCTGACAACTGCAGGGCGGCCAGCACGGCATCGGGGTTGCGCCAGTCGTGAACGTCGATCTCCCGGCCCCCGTCCACAAAGGCCGTTTCCTGGCCCTGGTCATCCTTGTCCGTGTAATGCACCTGGTGGCCGACGATCTTTGCCGCATAAGCGCGTATGTCTCTCGGCGTGGGCGGCTCGGTCTTGTCGCCCAAGACCCGCTGGCGCTCGCCCGCCCGGTGCCGCCACTGCTCGGCCAGATCGGGCTGTTTCTGCTGGCGCTGCCACTGCTCCAGATCGGGATAGGGCCGGAACTTCTGGCGCACCTGGTCACGCTCTTTTTGCTGGCGCTCCTTCAGGGCCGCTTTTTCTGCAGCCTGCTCGGCGGCAATGATGCTTTGCATCGCGTTGCGCAGCTCCCCCCGGCCTTTCCAGCTGCCCTGCAGCAGCGCGGCGCGGCGCTGGCGCTGCTGCTCGGCAAGCTGCTTGCGCTCGGTGTCCTGGCGCGCCCGCTGTTCCCGGATGGCCGCATCCTTGGCCGCGTAGTGTTCCTTCCTGCCGGTGATGTAGGCGCTCCAGCCCGGCACCTGCCCTTGCATCGGCTCCGGTGCGCGCCCGACCACCTGCTGCCGTGGCGACGCTGGCTCGTACACGCCCAGGCGCTGCTGCAGCCTGGCCAGACTCGCCCCACGGTCGGCGCTGCTGGCTTTCACGCCCACGTCCCCGACAAAGAGCGTTGCCCCGCTGCCCATTTTTGCGTACCGCATGCCGTTGTCTGCCAGCTAGCAGCGCGTTTGATGATCGGTGCGCCGTCCTCGATGGCGATGCGCTCGGCTGACTTCTCCCCGGTGCGGTTTTCCATGTCCCGTTTTGGCTGGGCAGGCTGGCGTGGCTTTTTCGGGTCCTGGTGTTCGCGCCCAAGCTCTCCGTCTTCCTGCCCCTGGTAGCGCCCGTTCTGCTCACGCTGCCAGCCCTGTGCGTGCTCAATCCGCGCTATGGCCTTGTGCGCCGCTTCAATATCAAAGCCCTTGTTGGTAGTGGTTTAATCTTGACTGTCATCCGGAAAAGTATTTATGGCGTACAGTGATGTTGTACTCATGAATGAATAACTTTAGCGATGCTTCATGATTTTCTTGGATTTTTGAAAAGGAAAGCGTTTTGCGAACCAACCGGTAGCAGGCTGCTGAAATACCGACTGCCTTGAAGTGGTTGATTTTTACGATTTTGTTTCATATTCTGAAATTTCAGCGCTTTTCTCAGCTTTTAATCGGGGTTTAAATCGCTTCTTTGGCCTTTTTTCTGCCTTTATCGCCCCAGCAGACGGATTTGTCCCAAGGTGCGCATGCGCGTGAGGTTATAAGCGGCCATCGTCAGCACAAACACCTGGTCAACGCGCTCCAAGCCGCGCACCATCACCTGCCGGATTCGTCCCACCGTTTTGGCCCAGCCAAAGCCTTGCTCAATCAGTTTTCTCTTTTGCTGCGAGACGGCGTAGCCCGCTGTCTGTGCAATCTCGTCAGGCACAGCCGAACTTCTGCCCGAGGTGTTCTGCGCCACATGCGGGGTCACTTTGATTTTGACGCACGCCTCGATGAACTCTTTGGCGTCGTAGCCCTTGTCCGCGCCCAGCGTGATTTCAATTTTCTCGTCGGGCACCACCTGCCTGGCATCGCCGATCATGGCCTTGGCCGCTTCGCGCTCGGCGTAGCCGTCGGCCTGCGTCACCATCGCGCTGGCAATCAAGCCGTGACGGTTGTCGCTCAACGTGTGGCCCATGAAGCGCAGCTCACTGCCCGTTTTGCCTTTGCGGTACAGCCGCGCGTCCGAATCCGTCGTGGACTGGTCCGTGTCGTTGCCGCGTGTCTGGCCCTTGAAGTTGCCCCCGCTGCCGGGCTCATCGCTGCCGTCCTTGCGCACAAAGCTCTTGTGGCCTGCCCAGGCCTGAATCAAGGTGCCGTCCACGCTGAAGTGCTCGCCCGAGAGCCAGCCCTGCTTGTCGGCCGCTTCGATCACATGGTTGAACAGCTCGATCACCACGTTATGCACCAGCAGGCGCTCGCGGTTTTTCGTGAACACCGTGGGTACCCACACCGCCTCGCCGAGGGCCAGGCCGACGAACCAGCGAAACAGCATGTTGTACTGGACCTGCTCCATGAGCTGGCGCTCCGAACGGATGCTGTAGAACACGTGCAACAGCATGGCGCGCAGCAGCTTCTCGGGCGCGATGCTGGGGCGCCCGCCTTTGATGTCGGCCTCGTACATCCCGGCAAACAGCCCATCCATCTTCACCAGCGCCTCGTTGACCATCTGGCGTATCGCGCGCAGCGGATGGTTGCGCGGCACAAAGTCGTCCAGGTGATGCACCGTGAACGGGGTTTCATTGAAAGTGTCGGCTCCGCGCATGTGATTTCGTTCGGGTTTGTGTCGGGTTGGGAAAAGGGCTGCCTCAGATTATCGATGGGGCCTGCCAAGCAGCGGACTTTGCTTTGAGGTATTTCAGCGGCCTGCTAGCTGCTGGCGCAGCGTATTATTCCAGCGTTCGACATGCGCCGTTTCTCCAGAGTCCTTGCCGACGCTTCTGTGATCG
>CAIYKK010000432.1 GCA_903926695.1 uncultured Burkholderiales bacterium | reverse complement strand
TTGGTCAGCGAATGCACCACGATGTCGGCGCCATGCTCGAACGGGCGGCACAGGTAAGGCGTGGAGACGGTGTTGTCCACAATCAGCGGCACGCCGCCCGCGTGGGCGACTTGGGCCAGCGCGGCGATATCGGTCACGTTGCCCAGCGGGTTGCCGACGGACTCGCAAAAAACCGCCTTGGTGCGCTCGTCAATCAGCGCGGCAAACGAGGCCGGGTTGCGCGGGTCGGCAAAACGCACTTCAATGCCCATTTGCGGGAAAGTGTGGGCCAACAGGTTGTAAGTGCCGCCGTACAGCGTCGAGCTGGAGACGATGTTGTCGCCCGCCTCGGCAATCGTCTGAATCGCGTAGGCAATCGCCGCCATGCCCGAGGCCACAGCCAGCGCGCCTATGCCGCCTTCGAGCGCGGCCATGCGCGCTTCAAGCACCGCATTCGTCGGGTTCATGATGCGGCTGTAGATGTTGCCCGCCACCTTCAGATCAAACAGATCGGCGCCGTGCTGGGTGCTGTCAAAGGCGTAGGCGACGGTCTGGTAAATCGGCACCGCGACGGCTTTGGTGGTCGGGTCTGGCGTGTAGCCGCCGTGAACGGCAATTGTCTCGATTTTCATGGGCGTTCCTGGGGGAAAAACCACAAGGCTAACAGGCCGATTGACGCCCGTCCAATACCCAATGGTTGCAAGCTCATGCACATCCTGAATTTCGGCCCTGCCGCCTTATTTCAGCGCGCCAAACACCTTCTGCAAAATCGCGCTGCCGGTGCCGACCGGGTCTTGGCGGATTTTCTTTTCCTCCTCGCCAATCATCAGGAACAGGCCGTCCAGCGCCTTGCCGGTGACGTACTGCTGAATGTTAGCATCTTCCTTCTTGACCAGCCCGAACGTGGCGGCCTTGCCGGCAAACTCGTTGTACTGGCGGGCCAGGCCGACTTTTTCCGTCGCTTCCGTCACCACCGGCAGGAACTTCACGCCCAGCGGGGTGCGGGTCTTGTCGGCAAAAAATTTCGTCACCGAGTTGTCGCCGCCGCTCAGGATGTTTTTCGCGTCGTTCACGCTCATGGACTTGACGGCGCCGACCAGCAAATCCTTGCCCATCGGCACGGCGGCTTCAGCAGCGCGGTTGATGGAGGTGAGCAGCTCGTCGATGCGCTTGCCTTGGCCGAAGTTGCGCATCATTTTGGCGGCGTCGTCGAGGTAGCCGGGCAGCGGAATGCGAACTTTTGGGTTGCCCATGAATCCATCGGGCTTGCCGAGCAGGGAAACGGCCGCTTCGGCGCCTTTTTCCAGCGCGGCTTTTAAGCCGGTGCTCGCTTCGGTGTTGGTGATCCCGCTGAGATCGCTCAGCGACAGCGCTTGCGCCTGGCCGTAAGCGGCGGCGATCAGGAGGCCGAACGCGCCGACACCGGCCTGGTTAAAATTTCGACGTTGCATGATGAGGTCCTTTTAATGAAAAAAAAATTTCCGCTGGCAGTATGCCGCATCCTGCTGACGGGCGTGCTGGTGCTCGGAGGGGCCGCCGTCCTGTCGGGCTGCAGCGGCGCGCAGCCTGCGCCTGAGTCGTCTTTTGTGCTGCTCGACGGCAGCAAAAAAACCACCGCCGACCTCAAGGGCAAGGTGACGCTGGTTAACTTCTGGGCCACCAGTTGCGTCACCTGCGTGGCCGAAATGCCCAAACTCATCGCCACCCACAACAAATACAAAGCCAAAGGCTTTGGCACGCTGGCCGTGGCCATGAGCTACGACCCGCCCAGCTACGTCGTCAATTTTGTGCAGACGCGCCAGTTGCCGTTTGAAGTGGCCATCGACAACACCGGCGCCGCCGCCAAAGCCTGGGGCGATGTGCAGCTCACGCCGACGACGTTTTTGGTCAACAAGCGCGGCCAGATCGTCAAGCAGTTTGTCGGCGAGCCTGATTTCCCAGCGCTGGAGCAGCTGATTGAAAAGCTGCTGGCCGAAAGCTGATCAGGCCGCTTTCACGCTCACTTGTTGCGGAAAGAATCGTGGCAGGATTTGCAGGTGCCCGCCGTGGCGGCAAAAGCGGTTTTCAGCGCGTCAAGATTGCCGGTTTTGGCGGCGGCTTCGAGCTTGGCTGATTCGGCCACCAGCTTGTCGGCACCTTCCTTGAACTTGGCCTGCTCGGTCCAGATTTCGGCCATCGCTTTGCTTTTGCCTTCGCCGGTGCCGGGGCCAAACGCGGCCCACGGCAGTTTGGCCATCTCGGCGACCACGGCGGCGTTTTCAGCGGCGGCTTTGGCGTCGAACGGCGCTTTGCCGTTGGCCATTGCGCCCACGCGGCCAAAATGAACGACCATGACGGAGAACGCGCTCTGGCGGTATTTGATGGCGTCTTCGGGTTTGGCAAACTGCGCCGAAGCGGGGGCGGACAGGGCCAGCAGGGTGGCAGCGGCGGCGATACAAGCAAGGGTTTTCATAGTTCTCTTCGTAGAATTTTTCAGCACAGGGTGAATGGCAACCGCCCGGAGGCCAGTTGTCACTTCTGGAGTCTAGCGAACACCGCGACGTTCTGCAGGACTTGACCGGCACAACAGCGCCGCAGCCCGGCAGCGGGTGGCGCCCAGGCGCAGACCACCAAGCCGTGACCGAGAGCTATACGACCCAGACTTGTTCTCAGTGCGCAAGCATTGAGGGGCCGAAAGGCTTAAAAGGACTTGGAATAAGAGAATGGACTTGCAGTTGCGGCGCCGTGCATTCGCGCGATGTCAATGCGG
>CAIYKK010000431.1 GCA_903926695.1 uncultured Burkholderiales bacterium | reverse complement strand
GCACATCGTGGGCGAAGTCAGTCTGATGGTCAAACACAACCTGCTGCGGCTGTCGGACTCGCTGGAACGCATCGAGGCGGTGTTTGCCCATCCGCAGGCGCTGGCCCAGTGCCAGGGCTGGCTGAACACACATTTGCCGACTGTCGAGCGCCGCGCCGCCTCAAGCAACGCCGAGGGCGCCCGTCTGGCCACGACCAACCCGGCCTGGGCCGGTATCGCCAGCGAGCGCGCCGCCAGCCAGTTTGCATTGCACACGGCGGCGCACGCGATTCAGGACGACGCTTTTAATCGCACCCGCTTTGCCGTGATCTGCCTGCCGCAAACCCTGCCCGCCCCGCCCGCCTCTCACAAGGACTGCACCAGCCTGGTGGTCTCGGTGCCCAACCGCCCCGGCGCGGTGCATGACATTTTGGGGCCGCTGAAAAACCACGGCGTGTCCATGAGCCGGTTTGAGTCGCGCCCGGCGCGCTCGGGCCAGTGGGAGTATTATTTTTATATCGACCTGCAAGGCCATCCGTCGCAGGAGCCGGTCAAGGCCGCGCTGGCCGACCTACAGCAGCTATGCGCTTTTTACAAAGTTCTGGGAACCTACCCGGTCAGCGACTGACACCGTGCGGACGTCGGCCGCAAAAATTACAACAACTACGAATGTCCTCTCATGTTTGAACAACTCGGGCTCATCGGCTGCGGCCTGATGGGCGGCTCTTTTGCGCTGGCCATGAAACGGGCGGGCCTCGTCAAGCGTGTCGTGGGCTACAGCAAATCGCCCTCGACCACCGAGCGGGCGCGCCAGATGGGTGTGATTGACGTGGAAGCGCCCTCGGCCCTGCTGGCCGTTTCCGGCGCCGATATCGTGATGCTGGCCATTCCGGTGTCGGCCACCGAAGCCAGCTTCAAGGCCATCCGGCATCTGGTCGGCCCCAAGACGCTGATCATGGATGTGGGCTCGACCAAGCGCGACGTGGTGGACGCGGCGCGGCGCACCCTGAAAGAGCATCTCGGCTGTTTCGTACCGTGCCACCCCATCACCGGCAAGGAGATGTCCGGCGTCGAATCGGCAGACGTAGATTTGTATGCGGGCAAGCAAGTCATCATCACGCCGATTGAGCGCACCCTGACCGCCCAGCTGCAAAAAGCCAGCGAGGTCTGGACCGCGCTGGGTTGCCATGTGCTCAAGATGTCGCCCCAGGCGCACGATGCCGCTTATGCCGCCGTCAGCCACCTGCCGCACCTGATCGCTTTTGCGCTGATCAACAGCATTGCCGGGCAGGAAAACGGCATGAACTACATGTCGCTGGCCGGGCCGGGTTTTCGTGATTTCACCCGCATTGCCGCCAGCGACCCCAAAATGTGGCGCGACATCCTGCTGGCCAACCGCGAAGAGCTGTTGACCCAGTCGCAGATGTTCCACAAAGCTCTGGAAAAACTCGAAGACCTGATTTCCAGAAGCAACGGTGATGCGCTGGAAACGCAGATTGGCCAAGCCAGCGATATCCGCGCCAACTGGCGCATCGCTTCACACCCGCACAAACGATAAGCGCCCCGCCTCATGTTCGACACTGAATTTCTGGATCTCCCGCCACTGGCCAGCGCGGGCGGCACGGTACGCCTGCCCGGCTCCAAAAGCATCTCCAACCGCGTCCTGCTGCTCGCGGCCCTGAGCCACGGACAAACCACCGTCCACGACCTGCTGGCCTCCGACGACACCGCCGTGATGCTGGCTGCGCTCAAACAACTCGGCTGCAGCGTGCAGCAAGACGGTGAAACCGCCGTCATAGGCGGCCTGGGCGGCCAGCTCGTAACGCGTCAGGCCAAGCTGTTTTTGGGCAACGCGGGCACGGCGATGCGCCCGCTGACCGCTGCGCTGGCGCTGCTGGGCGGCGACTTTGAACTCTCGGGCGTGCCGCGCATGCACGAGCGGCCGATTGGCGACTTGGTCGATGCGCTGCGCCAGCTCGGCTGCGGCATCGATTACCTCGGCAACGAAGGTTTTCCACCTTTGCGACTGCGCCCCGGCACGCTCCAGCTGGACCAGCCGATCCGCGTGCGCGGCGACGTGTCCAGCCAGTTTTTAACCGCCCTGCTGCTGGCGCTGCCGCTGGTGGCCCGGCAAGACATCCACATCGACGTGGTCGGCGAGCTGATTTCGCGCCCCTACATTGAAATCACGCTGAATCTGCTGCAGCGCTTTGGCATTCAGGTGCAGCGTGACGGCTGGCAGCGCTTTACCATTCCCGCAGGCAGCCGCTACCAGTCGCCGGGCGAGATTCACGTTGAGGGCGACGCGTCTTCGGCGAGCTATTTCATTGCGCTGGGTGCCATCGCTCCCGGCGCGGTGGGTGAAAACGGCCTGGAAATACGCGGCGTGGGCGCCGACTCGATTCAGGGCGACATCCGCTTTGTCGAAGCCGCCCGCCTGATGGGCGCGCACATCGACAGCACGCCGAACTCGCTGCGCATTTCGCGCGGCGCCTGGCCGCTCAAGGCCATTGATCTGGACTGCAACCACATTCCCGATGCCGCCATGACGCTGGCCGTGATGGCGCTGTACGCCGACGGCACAACCACGCTCCGCAACATTGCCAGCTGGCGCGTCAAGGAAACCGACCGCCTCGCCGCCATGGCCTGCGAGCTACAAAAGCTCGGTGCCACGGTAGAAGAAGGCTTGGACTACCTGAAAATCACCCCGCCCGCGCAGGCCAGCGACTGGAAAACCGCCGCCATCCACACCTATGACGACCACCGCATCGCCATGTGTTTTTCGCTCGCCGCGTTCAACCCAG
>CAIYKK010000430.1 GCA_903926695.1 uncultured Burkholderiales bacterium | reverse complement strand
AGCATGCCGCCTTCGCCGGTACACAGCGCCGAGGGCAGCGAAAAATCAAACACCGCCACATCGCCGAAAGTGCCGACGCTGCGGCCCTTGTAGCGCGAGCCCAGCGCTTCGGTGCTGTCCTCGATGAGTTTGAGGCCGTGGGCGTCGGCCAGGGCGCGCAGCAGATCCCAGTCGGCGGGGTGGCCGTTGGTGTTGCCCGCCAAAATGGCGCGGGTTTGCGGGGTGATTTTGAGCGCGGCTTTTTCCGGGTTCAGGCTGCCTGTCCAGTAGTTGATGTCGGCAAACACTGGCGTGGCCCCGGCCAGCGTGATGGCCTGCGCCACCTGGTGCCAGGCGTGCGAGGTGCAAATCACCTCGTCGCCGGGGCCGATTCCAAGCGCCCGCAGCGCAATCCAGGTGCCCAGCGTGCCGCTGCCGACGGCCACGGCGTATTTGCGCCCGGCCCAGCCCGCAAAAGCCCGCTCAAAGCCTTCAAGCATCGGCCCGTCGCCCCAGCGCGAGGACTGCAGCACGGCGTTGACAAGTTCAATTTCCTGCGCGCCGCATTCGGGCTCGAACAGGGAAATGGCGTCGATGTCCATGATTTCAGTCCTCCTGCGTCAGGATCAGGGCGGTGGCTTCTTCGGGCTGCTGGGTCACGCTCCAGCAGTGGCCGTTGGAGGTGCCCAGATAGACGCGGCGTTTGCCCAGCAGCAGCGCCGGGGTTTCGTCGCGCATGTCCATTGCATCGACCACCACCACGCGGGTGGCCGGGTCGCGGGCGCGCCAGAGCGTGGCGGCATCGCGCAACGTGGACGCGGCGCCGATGACTTCGGCGGCGGTGCGCAGGTATTCGGGGGTCATGGCCATGATGAAACTCGCTTTCAGTCTTCGGTCACGGGCAGGCGGCGCGCTTCGACGGTGATGGGCAGCGCTGTGCCTTCGGGCATGGCGGGCAGGTCGAACTGCCAGCCGTTGCCCAGCGTGATCAGGCCGCCCCACATGCCGGGGTTGACCATGCTGATGATGGGTTCTTCCAGGTCTTTTTTTGGCACGTAGCCGGTCAGCTGGCCCTTGCTGTCTTTGCGGATCATCAGTTTCATTGGTAGCTCCTGGTGGGTATTCGTTGGGGTTGAAAGGGCGCTTTAAGGAGCCGTGAGCGGTTCGCTCTGCAGCAGGGGTCTGAGCAGCGGCGGCACTTGGGCCAGTACGGCGGCGATGTCTTGGTCGGTGGTGGTGCGGCCCAGCGACAGGCGCACCGCTGCCATCGCTTCGTTGGCAGACACGCCCATTGCGGTCAAAACATGCGACGGCTCGCTGCCGCCCGACGAGCAGGCCGCGCCCGACGAGGCGGCCACGCCAATCCGCTCCAGCCGTTGCAGCACCACATCGACCGACAGCTGACCAAAGCGCAAATAACTGGTGCCGGGCAGGCGCGGCACGTTCTGGCACCAGACGTGAGTCGCGGGCAGCGCGTCGATCAATCCGGCTTCGAGCGTGTCACGCAGGCGGGCGACGCGGGCCGCTTCCACGATCACATCGCCGAGCAGTTCCAGCGCCGCCGCCAAGCCAACGATGGCGGCGAGGTTTTCCGTGCCGCCGCGCCGGGCGCGCTCTT
>CAIYKK010000429.1 GCA_903926695.1 uncultured Burkholderiales bacterium | reverse complement strand
CTGATGGGGCCGCTGTCTTTGATTTTCTGCAGTTCGGTTTCAAACTGGTGCGCGAGCGACGCGAGGATTTCCAGCCCCAGAGAGGCGGCGTCGCCCTTGAAGGCGTGAATGCGGCGGTAAGCGCCGTCAACAATCTTGTGAATCTGCGCTTCGGAGTTGGCCGACGAAGCACTGCGCAGCAGCTCGTTGACTTCAAGCAGGGAGGCTTCGGCGCGTTCGACAAACACCTGCATCGTCATCGGGTCGGTTTCCAGCGCCTTGAGCATCATGGACAGCTCTTTTTGCGAGCGCTGGCGCTCGGTGGCCAGCTTGACTTCGAGTTCGACTTTTTGGGTGATGTCCTGCACCGTCACCAGCAGATGGTGAACTGTGCCGCCGTCCTGCACCCGGTTGAAATAAAACGACAGGTAGCGCGCCGTGTCCTGACCGAGCCGATTTTTAACAAAAACCTCCACCTCGGCCAGCGGGTTGATGCTTTGAATCAGCTTTTCCTTGACGTGCGGCGAGAACAGCAGTTCGACATAGTCATGCGCGTCGTTGAGCGCTTTGTCCGACACCAGCATGGACAGCAGCTCGAAAAAATTCTGGCCGGGTGCCAGCTTTTTGCCAAACAGCTCATGGGCCGAGCGCGACAACTGCGAACCCAGCGCGTAGTCGGGCGTGATCAGGAACAGCCCTTCGCGCACGCTGGTGAGAATTTCGTGGTTTTCTTCGTTGGCCGCTTCGATGGCAGCGTCCGAGGTTCTGAGGCGGCGCAGAAATTTAAACAGGATGAACGCAAAATTGAGCAGCGCCAAAATAATGCCGCCGGTCTGCACCATGCGCAGCACGCTGGCGCGCGAGGCGCCGATTTGCTGGGTTTCGGTCACAAAGTCGTTGGCAATGGTCAGCAGTTTGATGTTGCTGGCCTGGCTGTAGGTCAGCGCTGCACTGAGCTGCTCGGGCGTGAAGGTGTCGTTGGCCAGCGGCTTGAGCAGCTCGTAGTACGGCTTCCACAGGTCATCGACCTTGCCTTCGAGTTCGCGCCCCCGCAGGGAGACGACCGGCTCCAGATAAACCGGCTTGCCGTCGCCGCCGGGCACCGTGCCGCCTTCGCGGAAAGCCATGTGCGAGGACTGGAAGATATTGGTGCCGTTGCGCAGTTCCGTCAGCGTTTCTGGTTTGTAGGGCTGGTTGGCACTGCGCATGGCGTCGAGTTCAAGCAGGGTGCGCGCTATGCGCTGGGATACATAACGCTGGCGACCCGAAAGGTTGATGGCGACAGTGTCCTGGTCAATCTTGAACGAGGTGTAGAAGTTCAGCACCAGCACACCAAGGTCAAACAGCAGGAACAGCGCGACCGCAATGATGATTTCGCGGTATTTGCCGAAAGAAGCCAGGCCGCTCAAGCCGGATGTGCGTTTGTTTTGTTGCCGCTGGTTTGGGGTGGTCGCCCCAAGCGGGGCGTTGGCGGGCAAAACTGTGGACATCGAAAAGTTCCTTTTTGAAAATTTTTTGAGCGGCCTTGTCAGACTTCAGGCGGTTTTCTCCACATGGCCCTGACGGGTGTAAAGAAAGTCAATGACGGCCTTGCGGTACTGCTGGTAGGGGGCGCTTTCGGCCAGCTCCACGCGGTTGCGCGGGCGTGGCAGGTCAACGCTGAGGACTTCTCCAATGGTAGCCGATGGCCCGTTGGTCATCATGACGATCTTGTCGCTCAGCAACACAGCTTCATCGACATCGTGCGTCACCATCACCACGGTGGCTTGGGTCTTGACGACGATTTCCAGCAGTTCATCTTGCAGCTTGGCGCGGGTCAGCGCGTCCAGAGCGCCGAAAGGCTCGTCCAGCAGCAGCACTTTAGGCTCCATCGACAGCGCTCTGGCAATGCCCACACGCTGCTTCATGCCGCCGGAGATTTCGCCGGGGCGCTTTTGTGCGGCGGCGGTCAAACCGACCATTGCCAGCACCGCATCGGTGCGCGCTTTCAGTTGGGCTTTATTTTCGGTGGCGGCAAAGACGCGCTCGACGGCCAAATAAACGTTTTCAAAGCAGGTCAGCCACGGCAGCAGCGAGTGGTTTTGAAACACCACGGCGCGCTCCGGGCCGGGGCCGGCGATTTCGCGGTTGGCGCACAAAAGCACGCCTTGCGTGGGCATGGTCAGCCCGGCGATCAGGTTGAGCAGCGTCGATTTGCCGCAGCCCGAATGGCCGATCAGCGCGACAAACTCGCCCTTGGTGATTTTGAGGTTGACGTTTTGCAGCGCGCAAAACGGGCCTTTTTTGGTTTTGAAAGTCTGCTCGACGCTCTGGATGTCGATGTACTGGGAGTTGGCGGAGGCGTTCATGGTGAGGGTTCCGGGTGGCTCAGTTTTTGACTTCTTCAAACGTGAAGGCCGTGGCCAGGCGGATCAGCGCGTATTCCAGCAGCAGCCCGACGATGCCGATCACAAAAATGGCGATGATGATGTTCTTGACGTTGAGGTTGTTCCACTCGTCCCAGACCCAAAAACCGATGCCTACGCCGCCGGTCAGCATTTCAGCGGCGACGATCACCAGCCAGGCGGTGCCCACGGCCAGACGCACGCCGGTCAGCATGTAAGGCAGCACCGAGGGAAAAAGGATTTTGGTGACGATTTTCCATTCGGACAGATTCAGCACGCGGGCCACGTTCATGTAGTCCTGCGGTACGCGCTGCACGCCGACGGCGGTGTTGATGATCATGGGCCAGATCGAGCAGATAAAAATCGTCCAGATGGCGGCGGGGTCAGCACCCTTGAACACCAGCAGGCCAATCGGCAGCCAGGCCAGCGGCGAAACCGGGCGCAGCAAGCTGATGAGCGGGTTGAACATGCGGTTCAAAAACGAAAAGCGCCCGATCAGGAAGCCGACTGGAATGCCCACCAGCGCGGCCAGTCCAAAACCGACGGCCACGCGCTTGAGGGACGACAGAATGTTCCAGCCCACGCCCTGATCGTTCGGCCCGTTGCGGTAAAACGGGTCGCTGAACAGCGTGACCGCCTGCGCAAACGTGTCTTTGGGCGAGGGAATGCTCGCGCCGGTTCCCAGCGACACCAGCTCCCACAGCAACACCAGCAAGGCCAGGCCGAGCAGCGGCGGCAGCACGGTGAGCCAGAGAAAAGAAGCGTCCCAGGCGGGGCGGGCGGTCGGAGCGGCGGGGCTGGCGGATTTTGTCATCGGCGGTGGGGCGGCGGTGGCACCCGTTGAAAGGGCAGGGGACTCGACGAACTGCGCAGCAGGTTCGAGCGGACTGTGGAATACGGCACTGACCATGGGCGTCACCTTGTTTCGGGGTTATTTCAATTGAATGCGGCGGGGCTGGCGCTCGGGCGCTCAGGCGTGAACCTTGAAGCTATCGGCGTATTTTTTCGGATCTTTGCCGTCCCAGACCGTGCCGTCCATCAGCTTGGATGAGCGCATCACGTCCTTGGGCACATTCACCTTGGCGGCAGCGGCGGCCTGCTTGTAGATGTCGATCTGGTTGATCTGCTTGGCCACGGCCAGATAGTCTGGATGCTCTTTCATCAAGCCCAAACGCTTGTGCTGCGTCAAAAACCACAGGCCATCGGACAGGTAAGGGAAATTGACCGCGCCGTCGTTGAAAAACTTCATGTAATTTGGGTCGTCCCAGGTTTTACCCATGCCGTTTTGGTAGCGGCCCAGAATGCGCTGGTTGATGG
>CAIYKK010000428.1 GCA_903926695.1 uncultured Burkholderiales bacterium | reverse complement strand
GGCCACATCGCCAAGGCAAACCGGAAAACACAAGCCCAATTCGAGTGCGTCGATTGCGGCTACACAAATAACGCCGATGTCGTCGGCGCAATGAACATATTGGCGCGGGGATACCGCGCAGCAGCCTGTGGAGAGGACGGCTCTGGCCTTGCGCGCAAGCGCAGGGCGAAACCAGCCTCAGCGAAGCAGGAACCCACCGAAGCGACCAGGGCAAGAGGCAACTCATGTCTAGCGCCGTAGGAATCCCCCGCCTTCAGGCGGGGGAGGATGTCAAAAGTCAGCCAGCACGCGGATATGCGCCTCGACGCTGCGCGCCAGCGCGCTCAGGTTGTAGCCGCCTTCAAGCGCCGAGACAATGCGCCCTTTGGAGTGCCGCCGGGCCACTTCCTTGATCTGCGTGGTGATCCAGGTGTAATCCTGCTCGACCAGGCCCATCTGGCCCAGATCGTCCTCGCGGTGCGCGTCAAAACCGGCGCTGATAAAAATCATCTCGGGCTTGAATTCTTCCAGACGCGGCAGCCACATCATCTCGATCAGCTCGCGCACTTCCATGCCACGGGTGTAGGCGGGCAGCGGCAGATTCACCATGTTGGACGCCTGATTCTCAGTGCCGCCAAAGGGAAACATCGGGTGCTGGAAAAAGCTCACCATCAACAAACGTTCGTCGCCCCGAACGATGTCTTCGGTGCCGTTGCCGTGATGCACGTCGAAATCGACAATCGCCACGCGTTTTAAACCGTGGCGCTCCAGCGCGTATTTAGCCCCGATGGCGACGTTGTTGAAAAAACAAAATCCCATCGCCTTGGCGCGCTCGGCGTGGTGGCCGGGCGGGCGCACGGCGCAAAAAGCGTTTTCCATTTCGCCTGCCATCACGGCGTCGGTGGCGGCAATCACGGCACCGGCGGCGCGCAGCGCCGCTTGCCAGGTGTGGATGTTCATTGACGTGTCGGGGTCAATTTGCACATGCTCCGGGCCGCCCGCCAGGATGTCGTCGGCGAGCTGGTCGCTCAAGCCCCGGATGGCGGCCACCAGCATGCGGTCGTGGGCCAGTTCGATGTCGCCCAACGGCGCTTGCGGGGCGTCGCGCCGGTCCAGCGCGTCCAGCACGCCGGTCATCAAGAGCCGGTCTTCAATCGCAGCGAGCCGCGCCGCGCACTCGGGATGCCCGGCGCCCATGTCGTGTTTCCAGCACTGCGGATGCGTGAAATAGCCAGTCGTGTTCATGGGAGGTGAATTTCGTGAAATTTGCGTTATCGTTCAAGACATGCACGTCAAAGAAAAACTCCAAACGCTCCTGAATCAGCTTAACACGGTGATCGTCGGCAAGTCCGCGCAGGTCAGCGACTGCGTGGCCTGTCTGCTGGCGGGCGGCCACCTGTTGATTGAAGACGTTCCGGGCGTCGGAAAAACCACGCTCGCGCATGCGCTGTCGCGCTCGTTCGGGCTGGAGTTTTCGCGGGTGCAGTTCACCGCCGATTTAATGCCGAGCGATTTGTCCGGCGTGTCGATCTACGAACGCCAGAAAGAGAGCTTTGTGTTTCACCCCGGCCCGGTGTTTGCGCAGGTCCTGCTGGCCGACGAAATCAACCGCGCCAGCCCCAAAACGCAAAGCGCTTTATTGGAAGCGATGGAAGAAAAGCAGGTCACCATCGAAGGCGAAACCCGCCCGCTGCCGCAGCCGTTTTTTGTCATTGCGACGCAGAACCCGCACGACCAGCTCGGCACCTACGCGCTGCCCGAGTCGCAGCTGGACCGCTTTCACATGCGGATTTCGCTCGGCTACCCAGACCGCGCCGCCGAGCGCGAGTTGCTACGCGGCGGCGACCGGCGCGATCTGGTCGAGCGCCTGCCCGCCGTGCTCACGCTGCCCGAGCTGCAGGCGCTGCAGCAACTGGTTCAACAAGTCCATGCCGCCGATCCGCTGCTGAATTACATGCAGGATTTGCTCGCCGCGACGCGCTCGGGCCGCTGGTTTTTGCAGGGTTTGAGCCCGCGTGCGGGCATCGCCATCATGCGTGCGGCCAAGGCGCAGGCCTTTTTAAATGGCCGCGATTACGTCGCGCCCGACGACATTGCAGCCATCCTGCCGCAGACCGCCGCGCACCGGCTGGTGCCGGTCGGCAACGCGGGCCGGGGCGCGGTTGAGCAGGTGCGCGCCATGCTGGACGCCGTGCCGCTGCCATGAGCGCAGTGTCAGCCTCGGCGCAGCCACTGCGGGGCGTCAACCCCGAAACTCTGGCTTCCAGTGCGGCCAACACCGCGCAGACTTACCCCTTTTGGGCGTTTCGGGCACGGTTTAGACACTGGCTTGAAGTGCGCCTGCCGTTTTCCGACAGCATTCAACTCACGCAAAAAAACGTCTATATCCTGCCCACCCGGCCCGGACTGATGCTGGCGCTGACGCTGCTGGTGCTGCTGATCGCCTCGATCAACTACCAGCTCAACCTGGGCTATCTGCTGACGTTTCTGCTCGCGGGTACGGCGCTGGTTGGCATGCACGTCTGCCACGGCACGCTGCGCGGGCTGGCCCTGAGCGTGACGCCACCGCCCGCCCAGCACGCGGGCGCAACCGCCACCGTCAGCATCACGCTGACCAACACAGGTAAATCCATCCGCCACGGCATCGGCCTGAGCCTGCTCAACCCGGCGCTGGCCGAGGGCGAAACCAGCGGCGACCAGCATTGGAGCTGGACCGATGTGCCTGCGCAGGGTGCCAGCGTGGTGCAAATCGCCTTCACCCCGCCCCGGCGCGGCCTGCACCGCCTGCCCACGCTCACGGCGGAAACGCGCTTTCCGCTGGGCACGTTCCGCGTCTGGACGGTCTGGCGGCCCGCTGCGCAGGTGCTCGTTTATCCCGCGCCCGAGCTGAATCCGCCGCCGCTGCCACAAGGCGAGCCACGCGCCCAAGGCGCAAGCGCCGCGACGCGCATTCACACCAGCGGCGAATTTGACGGCGTGCGCGCCTACCGGCGCGGCGATCCTTTGAAAAACGTACTCTGGAAAAAAGCCGCCAAGGCCGACGAACAAGGCAACGGCCTGCTGGTGCGCGACACCCAGCAGGCCCAGCGCCATGAACTCTGGTTGGACATCCGCCAAGCTGGCCCGCTCGGGCTGGAGCAAAAACTCTCGCGCCTGTGCGCCTGGGTGCTGCAGGCTGAAAAACTCGGACTCGACTACGGCCTGCGCCTGAAGGCGCTCAACATCCAGCCCGGCAGCGGCGAAGCCCACAAGCG
>CAIYKK010000427.1 GCA_903926695.1 uncultured Burkholderiales bacterium | reverse complement strand
GCGGGGTCTGCTCCAGCGCGTTCTTGACCGCCGAGACGATCTGGTTGAGCGGGTCGGTCAGGGCTTCGAGAATCTCGTTGCTCGAAATCGTGAAGCTGCGCGGCACGCCTTCGGACAGGTTGCGGCCCTTGACTTCCATTTCCTTGACCTCGGAGCCGGGAAAGGCCGAACCGATTTTCTTCTTGATGTTTTCAGCCGTCGGCTCGCCGATGAGCATGCCGTAGTTGCGCCGAATGTAGTTGATGATGGCGTCGTCAAAGCGGTCGCCGCCGACGCGCACGCTGCCTTTATAGACCATGCCGCCCAGCGAAATCACGCCGACTTCGGTCGTGCCGCCGCCGATATCGACCACCATCGAGCCGCTGGCTTCGGACACCGGCAGGCCCGCGCCCAGCGCGGCGGCCATCGGCTCTTCAATCAGGTAAACAGCGGCAGCGCCAGCGGCCTCGGCGGCATCCTTGATGGCGCGGCGCTCGACCTGGGTCGAGCCGCAGGGCACGCAGATGATGATGCGCGGGCTGGGCGTGAACAGGCGGCGCGGATGCACCATCTTGATGAACTGCTTGATCATCTGCTCGGTGATCACGAAGTCGGCGATCACGCCGTCTTTCATCGGGCGGATGGCCTCGATGTTGCCCGGCACCTTGCCCAGCATGGCCTTGGCTTCGCGGCCCACGGCCTGGATCACTTTTTTGCCGTGCGGGCCGCCTTCGTGGCGAATGGCCACCACTGACGGCTCGTCGAGCACGATGCCCTTGTCGCGTGCAAAAATCAAGGTGTTGGCGGTGCCGAGGTCAATGGCCAGGTCGGTGGAAAGGTACCGACGGAATGGTTCAAACATATGCAGGAGTCCAGTTGGGCATAGGACAAACTTTGTTGCCGTTTCGCCTTTTATGAGTAGTCAATAATGAGGGAGTTTGGGACTGAAGGCTGACCCGCCCAGATGAAGGCCTCTAAAAAACGCCTAAAGACAGCATCGGATTTTGATTTCGCATCAAAGGCGGGATAATACCGCATCCTCTGTGACGGCAGGCTGCAGCCGGGCCCGTTTCCTCAGGATTACACATCGTTTCACCTGTTATTTCCGGGCGGCAGTTCCTGCATTTTTCCCTTGGCCTGCCCTCACCGACACCCCACTGACACTCCTTATGGCCCTGACATTTGAAGACATTGCACGCGTTGCCAATCTGGCGCGGCTGGAGCTGCGCCCCGATGAAACCGAGCACACCCTGAGCCAGCTCAACGGCTTTTTTGCACTCGTCGAGCAGATGCAGGCCGTCAACACCGACGGCGTGGAGCCGCTGGCCCATCCGGCGGCGCTGCTGGGCGAAGTCGCCCTGCGCCTGCGCGACGACATCGCCAGCGAACCCAACCAGCGCGAAGCCAGCCAGGCCAGCGCGCCCGCCGTCGAACGCGGCCTGTTTCTGGTGCCCAAGGTGATCGAATGACAAGCTCAATGAACAACATGGATTTGCACGATTTGGGCGTGGCCGAACTGGCCGCCCAACTGGCCGCTGGCGCTGTCTCCAGCGTCGAAGTGACGCAGCATTTTTTAAACCGCATGGCGCAGCACAGCGCGCTGGGCGCTTTCCTCGCCCTTGACGTTGATGTGTCGCTGGCCCAGGCCAGGGCCGCCGACGCCCGGCTGGCCGCTGGCGAACGCACGCCGCTCTTGGGCGTGCCGCTGGCGCACAAGGATGTGTTTGTCACCCGCGATTTTCCGACCACCGCTGGCTCGAAGATGCTGGAAAACTACCGCAGCCCCTTCGACGCCACCGTCGTCAGCCGCCTCGGCGTGGCGGCAGGCGGCGCGGGTATGGTCACGCTGGGCAAGCTCAACTGCGACGAGTTCGCGATGGGCTCGGGCAACGAAAACAGCGCCTATCAAAAGGTGCAAAACCCGTGGGACACCAGCCGCGTGCCCGGCGGCTCCTCGGGCGGTTCTGCCGCTGCCGTCGCGGCTCGGCTGGTGCCCGCTGCCACCGGCACCGACACGGGAGGCTCGATTCGCCAGCCCGCCTCGCTGACCGGCATCACCGGCATCAAGCCGACCTATGGCCGCTGCTCGCGCTACGGCATGGTGGCGTTTGCCTCCAGCCTCGATCAGGCCGGGCCGATGGCGCGCAGCGCGCTCGACTGCGCCCTGCTGCTGTCAGCGATGGCCGGTTCCGACCCAGACCGCGACTCCACCTCGCTGGACCTGCCCGCCGTCGATTACGCCGCCGAACTGACCGCCGCCAGCCAGCCAGCCAGCGCCAAGCCGCTCCAGGGCTTGAGAATCGGCCTGCCGACGCAGTTTTTCGGCGCGGGCTGCGCGCCCGACGTGCTGGCTGCCGTGCGCGGCGCGCTCAGCGAGTTTGAAAAGCTCGGCGCCACGCTGGTCGATGTCAGCCTGCCGCTGACCGAATTGTCGATTCCGGTCTATTACGTCATCGCCCCCGCTGAAGCCAGCAGCAACCTGAGCCGCTTTGACGGCGTGCGCTACGGCCACCGCGCCGCCAGCTACACCGACCTGACCGACATGTACAAAAAGTCGCGCAGCGAAGGTTTTGGCGACGAAGCCACGCGCCGTATCATGATCGGCACTTACGTGCTGTCGCACGGCTATTACGACGCTTATTACCTGAAAGCGCAAAAAATCCGCCGCCTGATCGCGCAGGATTTCCAGACCGCTTTCACGCAATGCGACGTGATTGCCGGTCCCGTCTCGCCGACCGTCGCCTGGAAAATCGGCGAAAAATCCGATGATCCAGTGGCCAATTACCTGGCCGACATCTACACCCTGTCGTCGAGTCTGGCTGGCCTGCCCGGCATGAGCGTGCCCGCCGGTTTTGGCGCGGGGGGCATGCCCGTCGGGCTGCAATTGATCGGCAACTATTTCAAAGAAGCGCAACTGCTGGGCGCGGCCCACCAGTTCCAGCTTGCCACCGACTGGCACCAGCGCAACCCTGCGAAACAGATATGAATGACTTTCTGGACGCGGCTTGCCGACACTACGAAAGCGCATTGCTGTTGTACCAAGCCCGCAACCGCGCCAGTGCGAGCCACTTATTCGGTATCGCTGGGGAGTGTGTTCTCAAGGCACTTATATTTCAGCTTCAGCCACAAAATAACATCCCTCAGCACTTACGGAAACACTTGGGGTCTGATCTGTGGATAAATTTCGCAGGTCACCCTTCCATGTCCATGTTCCCCCAACGAATTACGGCGGCGCAACAATTCAAGACGGGATTCTCTGATTGGGATGTGAGTCAACGGTACGTACATCGCAAAGTAAGCCCGCCAGTTTTTTCTGCCAAAATTTTGCAAAGCCAACGCAAGAGTGCCAAAGGACTTATGGCTACTTTGGATTTGATTCAAAGAGGTTTATTGTGATCACGATTGACGCACTGCTTGCAAGCGAAGATGCGCTGAGTCGGCTGGGACAGGCTCTTGATGGCAGTCAAGAATTTTGGACGATGTACTTGCAAAACCAATCTTCTGGCTACACCGAACTTATTTTACTTCGGGATTGGCAAGGACGTTTCCACCTTGGTGTTCCACGTAATAAGAGTTTAAGTAAGCCTGAAAAAAAAGAACTTGAAAAACAAGTTTCAGCATTAGAAAAAACTATACGCCCCTTAGCGCATGAAGCATTTGTCTTTTACAGCGATGATTTAGTGGATGCTGATGCAATCTGGAAACAAGCAGAGGGAACCCCCTTTCAATGGATGGATGGTGACATACCCAAACCTCCACCGCAGGGGGTGCATGTCCGACTCATTGAGCGACAAGTCAAAGAAAAAACCTGGGTGCAACAACCTGATGTATCAAGCGTCCAAGCATCCAAGGTTCAGCGAGCAGTCATGTTTGGAATCAAGGGTGGCGTCGGTCGCAGCAGCAGCTTACTAGCCTTGGCATGGCACCTTGGAAATCAAGGAAAAAAAGTGCTCGTCCTGGATGCAGACTTTGAATCCCCAGGAATTTCTACTTCAATGCTG
>CAIYKK010000426.1 GCA_903926695.1 uncultured Burkholderiales bacterium | reverse complement strand
GGAAAAAAGTCGTTCCTCTTCAATGGTTGCGTACTGGGCTCAGCGGGGTTGTCCCGCTGGTGCAACCAAGGAGCTATGTATGGGTAAAGACCCCGCTGAACACGGACGACCGTCGATTGTTTTGTTTCTGAAATGGATGTGGGCAAAATTTTTGCCCCTGTTGAAGAATCAGTGGACTCCACGAATCGCTTTCGAGCTTTTTCGACTCCTTATTTGGGCGGCGAAGAAATTTGACTGGTTCTAAAGTCTGAACGAACGACCCCTGCTTTTTCTTAATCAGTACACCATGCTTAATCAGGCACTTCGTCATCTTCGGCGCTATCACGGGATGAAACAGCGCGACCTTGCCGTCAAGCTGGGAATTTCCAACAACTACCTGAGCGAAATCGAGTCAGGCGCAAAAGCCCACGTCATCACGATTGAACTTTTGAATAAGTATGCAGAAATTTTCAAGGTTCCAGCTTCGACATTGATGCTGTTTTCAGAGCAACTCGAATCGGGAAAACGCAGCGAAAAACTGCGCGTTTCGATGGCTGCAAAAGTTCTCAAGATGCTCGACTGGATAGATCAGCATGACGACCAACAAGCAGCATAGACTTCAAAAGCTGGCCCTCAAGCGGGAGTTACGCAGAAACTCCAGCGGAAAATACGCATTGGAAGCTTCCCCTCTGTGGAAGCTTCGCGGGCCGAAAAAGCTGGCGACCCTGCTCAACATGAGCATTGAAGAAGTTCACTCAGTCGCAAAAGTCCCGGCCTACCACTGCTTCGATGTGCCATCCAAAAAGCCAGGAAAAGAGCCACGTCATGTTCAGGAACCGCGTGAACTGACATTGCACCTTCACTATCAGTTTACGAAGCTGCTGGATCGTATCGTTCGCCCGGAATTCTTGCACTCAGCGACAAAGAAACGGTCACATGTGACAAATGCGGAAGCACACCTTGGCACCGATCCAGTGGTTTGTACTGACATACAAAAATTCTACGAAAACACGACCAGAGCACACGTCAAGGCGTTTCTGCGAGTAGATTTAGGATGGCCAATAGACTTGGCTGGACTGATGGCTGATGCATTAACGGTGGATGGACATCTGCCCACCGGTAGTTCCGTTAGCCCGCTTCTTTCATATTTCACACACCGAAGACTATTTGGTGAAATCGAGAAACTTTGTCTGGATAAAGGATGTACTGTCACCCTATTTGTGGATGACATAACAGTGTCCGGTAAACATGCCACGGTGGGTTTACTTCACCGCATCAAGCGAGTCTTATGGCACGCCGGTCTTGTTACACATGAAGATCGCTCGGCCTCCACAGGCTCCCCAGTGATTATTACTGGCACTGTGCGAGAGGATACAGAGCTTAGACTCAGAAATAAGCATCGAAAGTCAATCGTTGGATTGCTGAACAAGTTGGAGGCGGACGGCCTAACAATTGAAGATCAAAAATCGCTGGCAGCCAAAATCGCAGCGGCCAAATGTGTGGATGAGGTCGGTACAGCGCCTTTAAAACGGAAGTTCTTGGATCTGTCAGCGTCCAACAAACAAAAATGATTGAGCAGCTCAAAGTCGAAGAAAAGACCGCGATCATGATGATCGCCCTGCATAAACGGGCGCGCACCACGCCTGCGGTGCGCGCCGAAATTGCGGCCAGCAGGTGAGGGCGGGAAAGCAGGCTCATTCGGGGTTCAGTTCTGATTCCAAACCTGCGTATGGCCGCTGCCTGCAAACTTTACCCCGGCAAAAACCGCTCACTAAACACCCGCTCCCTCGGTACACCAAAAGCCTCAGCGGTTTTTTCCACAGCATTGACCAGCGGCGCGGGGCCGCACAGGTAAATATCGGGCTGAACCGGCGCTTCGGCCAAAGCCTGCTGCAGCGCATCGGCGGGCGTGCCCATAAAACCCTGCCAGTCGCCTTCGGGTTTCCAGACGCAGAGCGTCACTTTGAGCTGCGGCAGTTCGGCTTTCAGGCGCTCTAGCTCGTCCAGGGCAAAAAGTTCGCTTTCCCGGTTCACGCCGAAGAACAGGCGCGCCTCGTGCAGTTCCTGAAACTCGGCCATGCGGCGCAGCATGGACAGCACCGGTGCCAATCCCGTGCCGCCGCCAACAAACCAGCGCGGGCGCAGGCTGCCCGCTTCAATGCCGAATGCGCCCTGCGGGCCGCGCACGGCGAGTTTCATGCCCGGCTGCGCGCTGTCGCGCAAAAACGCGGAAAACAGCCCGCCCGGCTGCAGGCGGATCAAAAATTCAAGGCGGCCGTCCCAGTTGCCGGTGTTGGCGAGTGAATAAGCGCGGCGCTCGCCGCTGCCCGGAACCTCGATTTCCATGAACTGGCCCGGCTCGAACTCGGCGGCGCTGCCGCAGTCCGCATCGGCTTCGAGGCGCAGTTCCAGGCGCACGGTGTTTTCGGCCACGGTTTCCAAAGCGGTGATTTCGGCGCTGCGCCGGGGCACCGCGTGGAACAGGATTTTGGAATAGTCAAAGGGCAGGGCGACGCGCAGGTCGCTTTGCGGCGTGGTGCGGCACATCAAAATCGCGCCGCTCTGGCCGCTGGGGAGCGCGTCCGGGCTGTGCTGGCCCAGCGCGTAGTCGCCCGCCGTGACGTTGGCGTGGCAGGCACCGCAGCTGCCCTGGCGGCACTGCGACGGCAGGGTGATGTTGACGGCGGCGGCGGCGTCGATCAGGTTTTGCTCGGGCGCGCAGTCAAAGGCCAGCGGCTGGCCGTCGCGGGTGCTGAGTTCGATGTGATAAGTCATGGCTTGAGGCG
>CAIYKK010000425.1 GCA_903926695.1 uncultured Burkholderiales bacterium | reverse complement strand
TCGCCCTTTTTGACCGGCGCGCCCAGCAGGTCTTTGCGCTCGCCCTCGACGATCACGCCCTCAAACGGCGCGACGCTTTTGGCGCTTTTTAAATACGCCTCGACACGCTGCGATTTGGCCAGCGCCTGATCGAGCCGGGCTTGCGCGATTTCGGTGTCGGCAAGCCGCCCGTCGGCGCGGTTTTTATTGACTTCGGTTTCGGCTTTGGCCACCTCGGCGCTGAGTTCGCTTTGCTGCTGCTCCAGCTCGCACGTGTCCAGCGCCACCAAGAGGCTGCCGGCTTTGACCAAATCGCCAGCGGTGGCATAAACCTGATCGACCCGGCCATCAAACTGGGCGCTGATGAGCCGAGTCGAGTCGGTGTTGAGCTGGGCGCTGGCCTCGACGCGGTAGTTCCAGGTTCCCAGCAGCACGTACAGCAGCGCCAGCACGGCGATGGCCGCCAGCGCTTTGGCCGTGGCGTGTTCTGGGCCAAAAACACGCTCGGACAGGCTACGCAAGTGGTGTTTTGAGCGCTGCACCAGACTGAGCGAGCGCAGGCGCAGATCGCACAGGCGCGGCTCGATCAGCTCCAGCGACAGCAGCAGGTGGTTCAGATCCGGTTCGCTGTCGGCGGCGGAAAAACCCAGCAGCAGCACCGCGTGAGTCTGGCCGTGGGCATCACGCACGGGAATGGCCACGGCCCGGCCAGCGCCTGCATCGCGGGCAAAATCGCCCAGCTCCTGGCTGTCGGGCGCGTCGCCGTGCTCGGTGCTCCACCAGATTTCGTGGCCCTGGTTGAGCGCGGTGTGCATGGCCGCTTCAATCAGCTCGGTCTGGCGCGAGTTGCGCTCGAAGCGATCCAGATGGCTGATGGCGACGGCTTGGGCGCGGCCATCGTCAATCCAGCCCAGGCTGGCGTGGGCCAGCGCCCATTCAGCGCTGATGCCGTTGACCAACGTCAGGCAGGCCGATTCAAAACTTTGCTGCTGCATGACCTGCGCGGCCAGGCCGAGCATGTCGGACACGTCGTCCGAGACGGGCGCGGCGCTGATCTCGTGCGCGGCGTGACCAAAGTCCGTGGCCAGCAGGGCGCGCAGGGTCAGCTCGTTGAATTGGGCGCGCTCTTGCGGCTTGATATTGAGGATTAAAAATGCCTCGTCCAGACCGTGCAGCGCCAGCACCAACACCAGCCAGCTCTGGCCGTCGGGCGTTTGGGCCGTGGCCTGGGCGTAAGCGCCCGCTTGGGCTTTGGCCAGCAAATCAACGTCTGGCGGCATGGCGTGCAGCGGCGACCAGTCGGGTTGGTCAGAAGCCACGCCCAACAGTTGCAGGCTGGCGCCCGCGTCAACCTTGCGCACCACGGCGCAGTGACTGGCCCGGCACAGTTGGCGCATCAGGTGGCAGTAGCGGCTCCAGTCCACCTCGGACAGGCTGGCCCGGCGCACCAAGTGCAACTGCTCAATTAAGGCGCGAGGGTCTAAATTGGCTTCGGGCGCGGCCTTCGGGTTCTCTGGCGTTGTGCGGATGGGGTTGGTCGTCACCGGGGGCTTTCTGTGGCGCGGGGCGGCTTCAGGGCTGCGGCGCGCTGGACTTGATGTCAATGCTGCCCTTGATGCCGGGCTTGATCATCAGCTTGGGATTGGCAAAGCTGATTTTCATCTCGACCAGTCCGCTGGCCGGATCAGCCACCGCTGAAATAAAGCTGATGCGCCCGGTGATGCTGGGCGCGCCGCTGCCCGCTTCAAACTCGATGAGCTGGGGCGCGCCCACTTTGAGGCCGATGGCTTCTTTGTGCGGCACGGCCACATGCAACTCGGCGGTGGTGGCATCGACCAGCATCATGATCGGGTCGCCGGGCTTGGCCCACTCGCCGACCTGTGGAATGATTTTGGTCACGATGCCGCCTATGGGCGCGGTGATGTGGCGCTGCAGGCGCTCGCGTTCAGCCGATTCGTAGTCCAGGCGCTCGCGTTTTTTTTGAATCACCAACTGGTTAACGCGCCCACTGGCGGCGCTGGCCTCGGCTTCGAGGCGCAGCATTTCGTCTTTGCTGATGGAGCCGCTGCTTTTGTAAACCGCGCTGGCATCGGCCAGCAAAGTCGCCTGAATGGCGCTGCGCTCGCGGGCCGCGATCAACTCGCTTTGGTCTTCGTAAATGACTTTGCGCCGGATGCTCTCCAGCGCTTGCAGCCGGTCATCAAGCAGCAGCAGCACCTGACCCTGGCGCACCTGCTGGCCGGGCGCGGCCACGCGCTGCATCACCAGCCCGGCCACACCGGCGCTCAACGTGATGTCGTGCAGCGGATAAACCAGCCCGGAAAAGGTTCTGGCCTGCGCGCCCAGGCAGCCTAGCAGCAGGGCCAGGCCTAGCCACTTGTTGAGCGGGGAGCGGTAAATTGTCGGCATGCGGGGTCTGTCCGGGGTTAAATTGAACAAGAAAAAGACGATGCCGGGTGCGGACAAGCGGCGTACAAAACGCTTACGCACCGAACTCAAGGCGCGTGTACATCAAAAACCGAAATGCCGTTGTCGGCCAGCAAGCTGCCACGGGTGTATTGCCACATCGCCAGCGCGATTTCGTAGCGCACCTGGTTTTCAAGCAGCTTTTGGCCCGCTTCAATCGAATCGGCCTGCTTTTGCAGCAGGTTGCCCAGCGAGCCAGAGCCGATTTGGACACGTTCGCGCTCGTTTTGGAAAATCTTGTCGCGCAGTTTGACTTCTCGTTTGCTCAAATCGAGCGTGGTGATGGCATTTTTCAAGTCGGCCAGACGCAGCAGCATGTCGTTGGCAAACGCATTTTCAATTGCTTCGAGTTCCAGCTGGGACTGGTGCAGCCGCGCATTTTGGGCGGCGAGCTGCGCCTTGGCTTTTTGGTTGCCGTCCAGCGGAATTTCCACGTTCACGCCGACGTACCAGTCGGGATAGGTGAATTTGCCCGCCAAAATCCGCGCATCGGTCACATTGCGGCTCAAGCCTGTGCCGCTGTAGTTCATGACCAGATCAACCGTCGGCAGCGTTTGATTTTGGGCCAGGCTCTGGCGCGCCTGCGCCTGTTGCTGGCGTAACAGGGCAATTTGGTAAGGAGTCCATTGGACCAGGAGTTCTTTGAGCGCTGGCGCGGTGGCGGGGGCCGTATGCGCCGTGTCGCTGACCAGCCGGGGCGCGGTGCCCAAGGTGTCCAGGGTTTGGGTGCTGCCCCACAGCAGGTTGACGGTGGTGGCGATTTTGCTCTGCGCTTCACTGAGCGTTTGCTGGCTACGCAGCCATTCGGCCTCGCGGTTGAGCAGGGCGCTTTGCAACTCCAGCACCGCGCTGGCCGGTGTTTTACCAGCGGTGATGCGGTCCTGGGTGTCTTTCATCAGCGCCTCGGTGGTGGCCGTGGCGGTTTTGCGCAGCTTGAGCGTTTCTTGCGCTTTGTACAGTTGCCAGTACAGGTTCAGCCCTTCGATGCTGATTTTGAGGGCTTGCTGGGTCAACTGCTGCAGCGCGATTTGGTATTCAAGGTCGGCGAGCTGGCGGTCGGTTTCGGTCACGCTGCGCCCTGCGTTTTTGAGCAGCGGCTGCTTGAGCGTCAGGCTGAGCAAATCCGAGCGTTCGGCATTGGTTGTGCTGCCGTAGGACTGCGCGATCAGGTTGTTTTGGCGGCCAGACTTTCGGTAGCTCACCGACAAATCGGCCCCGGTGGGCAGTTTGCTGCGCACGCCAAACTCGTCGGTGATGACGTTTTCGTTCAACAGCGGGGTCAGCGGGCTGGTCTGACTGGTCTCGTCATAGCTGCGTTGGCGGTTGCGCCCTTCTTTACGCAGGCTCATGAAAAACACCGGCTCATACAGCGCCGCCTCGCCATCGCGCAGGTGGCGGTTGATGTTGACGCTGATTTTGCTGAACTCAACATCGAGGTTGCGCGCCACCAGCAAGCGCAAAAAAGCGTCCTGACTGAGTGCGGATAAATTGGCCACCGGCCCAGAAGGGGGCATGGGCGCGGCAGCTGCTTGCACTGGCTGCGCCAGGGCCTGCTGGGGTTGGATCAGCAGGGCCGTAGCCAATATGGCCAGAGCGAATTGAGGCTTTACGCAAGCAAGCATTAATTGGCTTTATGCGGAGATTGCATTCGCAGGCAGATTAAAAAAGCGAAATGCATATTCAAACGTGTTTTGTTTTAAAAATAAAAGGCAATGGCGTGACCGGGCGATGCCTGGTCACGCCATTGACGGGCCGGTGCTTATTTAGCGGCTGATTTTTCGTCTTGCAGCTTGACCAGGCGCTCGGTTTGCGCCAGCGAGATCAGGTGCGCATACACAGGGGCGAGGTAGCTGTTGGCCTTGAATTCGAGGAACTTGCTGTCCGACAGGCTGTTGAGGCGGTCTTCGTTGACGACGTAGCAGCCCGAAACGGTCTTGACTTTGTCGTTGTCGCGAACGCGCATGTTCAGTGGCGTGAACATGTTGTTTTCGGCCAGATATTTGCAAAAAGTGTGGGTCAGCGCGTCCATTTGCTGCAGTTCAGCGAGGTAGCGCTTGACGTTTTCGATCACCTGGGTGGGTTCGCCTTGCTCGTCAAACAGGGCTGCGCCTTCGGTGTCGCTCACGAGCGGGCTGGCCTCGTCAATGCACACCACATACTGACCGTCGCCGCCGCTGGGGGTCAGCGCAAACGGGTAGCGGCGGATGATGGCTGGCACATAAGAACCCTGCCATTTTCCGGCGGCATCGACAAACAGGTTTTCGCCAGCATTGAGGCCCAGCAGCACCACGGGACGGAATTCGTCTTTTTCTTTGTCTTCCAGGAAAACGATGGGGAAAATAGAGGCAGCGCGGGCAAATTCGTGCATCGTCACATAAGCGATGTGAAAATTCGATGCAAAATCAAAGCTGGAAATATCTTTGATTTTTTTGCTGGCAT
>CAIYKK010000424.1 GCA_903926695.1 uncultured Burkholderiales bacterium | reverse complement strand
CACGCCCGGAATCGCGCAGGCAAAACTCGACAGCAGCGGAATAAACGAGCGCCCCGACAGCCCGACGCTGCCCATCACGCGGTCGAGCAAAAAGGCCGCACGCGGCAGGTAGCCGGAATCTTCCAGCACCAGAATAAAAAAGAACAGAATCAAAATCTGCGGCAAAAACACCAGCACGCCGCCCGCACCGGCCAGAATGCCGTCGGCCAGCAGGCTCTGCAGCACGCCGTCGGGCAGATGGGCGCGCAGCAAACTAGAAAGCCATTCGACGCTGAATTTGATCGCGTCCATCGGCAGCGTGGCCCAGCTGAAAACGGCCTGAAACATCATGAACAAAATAAATGCCAGCAGCAGCATGCCCCATAGCGGATGCAGCACCACCCGGTCAATTGCGTCGTCGTTGTGCAGGCTGTCCGCTGGAGCCTTGACCGCCAGACGCCAGATGCGGCGCACTTCAAGCTGGGTGACCATAACCTGATCGAACGTCGGCGCGTGCCAGGCGGCGCCTGCGGGTGCGGCGGGGCTGGCCGTCTGCCAGTTATCCAGAAAATGCAGCAACTCGTGCGCGCCGTCCTGACGCACGCCGACGGTTTCCAGCACCGGCATGCCCAGCTCGCGCGAGAGCACTTCGCGGTCGATGATGATGCCTTCGCGCCGGGCCGCATCGCTCATGTTGAGCGCCAGCACCATCGGCAGGCCCAGCGCCCGCGCTTCAAGCACCAGGCGTAAATTGAGCTGCAGATTGGTCGCGTCGGCCACGCAGACCAGCCGGTCAGGCAGCGGCTCGCCGGAGCGCTGGCCGATCATGATGTCACGCGTGACCGCTTCGTCGGCGCTCAGGGCGTTCAGGCTGTACGCACCGGGCAGATCAAGCACCAGCACGCGCCGACCTGAGGCGGTCAGCACCTGACCCTCTTTGCGCTCGACCGTCACGCCTGCGTAGTTAGCGACTTTCTGGCGGCTGCCGGTCAGCAGATTAAACAGCGCGGTCTTGCCGCAATTGGGATTACCCAGCAGCGCCACGCGCAAAGGCGTGGCCGGAATCGTCGCTGTGTGGCTCATGCCAAAACTCCCTGCGGCGCCAGCGGGGTGACCCGGATCAGCGCCGCCTCGTGGCTGCGCAGGGCAAAGGTGGTGTGACCGACGCGCACCGCCAGCGGATCATTGCCAGGGAAACCACGCGCCATGACCTGCACCGGCTCGCCGGGCAGAAAGCCGATTTCCAGCAGCCGCAGCAGCACTTCGCGCTCCTCGGCGTCGCCCGGCTGCATCAGCCGCGTCACCTGCGCGGGCAAACGCTGTGGCAGCTCATGCAGCCCCATGTCTGCGGCGCTGCTTGAGAAATTGGCTTGAGTCATGACTGGATGCCCTTCAGATGAAAATGATTCTTATTTTGACTGCTCCCCGGCCTGAAGTCCAGGGATTCTGATTCCCGGTCTTCATGCTAAGGCTCCTCCTGCGAGACTCGCCAATCCGCGAGCGAGAATGTTTTTTGCCGCATTGACATCGCGCGAATGCACGGCGCCGCAACTGCAAGTCCATTCTCTTATTCCAAGTCCTTTTAAGCCTTTCGGCCCCTCAATGCTT
>CAIYKK010000423.1 GCA_903926695.1 uncultured Burkholderiales bacterium | reverse complement strand
TCGCTGGTTCAATACGGATGATTTGGGCTGGGAGTCTTATCAGGGAACAGAGGATTACTTTGAAATTGACATGCCCAAGATCGAGGAATCAGTCCTGAGTGGAATCGACCAAACATTTGGAAATTTCCAGACATCAATCGCCGAATCCATCCAGAAACCGTTGAAAGAAGACGTCGAATCGTATTTCAGCGGATTCAAACTCAAGATCGAAAACATTCGCGGTGACTTGCAGCAAGGTATCCGCGACCAAGAAATCAGCAAAGCCGAACAAGAGGCGTTGGCCAAGAGCATTGCACAGTTAAAAAAAGGCGTTCCAGGGATGCGCAAAGACGCCGAAGGACTGAGTGCCGATGTCAAGCCGTTGCTGCGAGCGCATGAGGAAGTCTTGGCGTGAACGCGTTACCAGTGACACAAGCCTCGGAGATATGCCAGGTTTTGACCTGCCTGCCCGAGAAATTTGTCGTTGACTTCGCCAATGGTATTGATGTGGCGAGGGATCACTTACGGGTGCAAAAAGAGCGTGGAAGCTTCTACGCACGCTGCTACGACGGCCTGACCGGCAAGGGCGCCAGGCGGCAGGCCGCGATCAATGCAAGTTTGATTGACGGAGTTGAAGCCTCTTTGAACTGGTTAACCGACCTCACAGATTCGCTTGCGCAAAGCAATTTAGCGATTGCGCGTGTCAATGACCGGCTCAGTGATCTGAAGCGGGATGTGACCAAAATTGCCGCGTATTCGTTTCAGACTCGGCAGGAACTGGAGGATTTATCGCAGAGGTTGGATGAACGTTGCAGCAATATTGAAGCGGAAGTTGCACGCATTGATTTCGTGCAGCGAGTGCAGATCAACCTTAGCGATGTATTTGCAAAGTGGCAGGCAGGTCGTTTCGACTCCTTCTCACCCGCCGGACGCTGCTTTGCAGCCTTGGAGGAATTGCGTTGGGGCGCTTTCGGTGATTTCTGCCGCATCCACACAGGCCGGGAACGGCAGACGTTTGTGGATGAGGCTGTTAACCGAGCCATCGCTCAACTCAAACAGGATCTACGGGCTGGAGCCTCCGAGCGGTTAGATACGCACATGTGGCTGAACTGCCCGAGCAATCGTTCCGTGCTACCAGATGCATCCGAAGCTCTTGCTTATCTAGGGGCTGATTACCAGCCCCAGCACAGCCCTTTTGTTTTTATGGTTGCGCGTGTGGGCGAAGCTATACCGTTGGAGGTGCCGAGGATCATGTGCGCCACACGATTAAGCGAAGCCTTAGCCTCAGAGATTTTTGAAAGGGATGTTCATGCGTGATGAACCCAAGGTTGGGCTTGTTTTATCTGGTGGCGGAGCCAAGGGCGCTTATCAAGCCGGGGTGGTTAAAGGATTGGTGGAGATGGGCGCCCAGGTTGATATGGTTTCAGGAGCCAGCATCGGCGCACTCAACGGTGCCATACTTGCCTGTTCTAGTTCGCTGACCGAGGCCGCAGAACGGCTGGAGAATCTGTGGATGACGCTGGCGAATGAAAGCCCTGTATCCGCAAAAAATCCGATTGGTACGCTTTCCTATCTTGCTCTGCTGGCGGCTAGCGGCCTGGAGGGCAGAGTAGTTCTGCTCGTGGCGCAGCAGGCCGCTCGGCTGGCAGGTGTTTCTTTCCCTGGAATTGGGGATCAATCTGTGCTGTGTGACAAACCGCTGCAGGCGCTGATGGATAAGTATCTTGACATCAAATCCCTTGCAAAAGGGCTGCCCTTGTACGTCTCAGTGTTTGAGGGAAACGGTGGGCTTAGAGATATTGCGAAAGTTTTAGCCGCTGAAACAGGTTTTACAGACACGCCAGACTCACGGTTCATTCACGTTCAGTCCCTCCCCATTACAGAGCAAAAGGACGTTTTGCTAGCATCAGCGGCACTCCCTTTGCTATATCGACCGCGACAAGTCAGCGGGCGACTTTATTCGGATGGAGGTCAAGGTGGCTGGAATCGTGCTCAAGGCAATACCCCCATCACTCCCTTGCTTAACGCTGGATGCAATATGGTCATCGTGACCCATCTGAGCGATGGTTCATCTTGGAGTCGTCACGACTTCCCGGAGGCTACTATTCTTGAAATTCGGCCTCAATCTTCGATGGCACGAGATACAGGCTTGTTAGGTGGCGCTAAGGATTTACTCGGGTTTGATGCAACAAGAATCTCTTCTTGGATTGAACAAGGCTACCGCGATACGCTGGACTGTTTAGGACGCGTCATGAAAGCTGTGAAAGTACGCAATGAATTACGATCAACTGAACAGATTTTGAAAGACAGCGAACAGAGAGGCGCTGATGCCGATACTTCTTTGGCAGCAGCCATGTCCCGCCTACAAACTTGACTGTGTTTTCAGCCTTTTTGCTATTTTGCTGAAAAGCTACTCATGCCAACTCCATCACCCCCAACCACCTACACCTGCCCCGCCTGCCACTGGTCAAAAACTGTCGCACCGCGCAGCGACGCGCTGATGCCCAGCGAGTTCTTCAGCGCCTGCC
>CAIYKK010000422.1 GCA_903926695.1 uncultured Burkholderiales bacterium | reverse complement strand
GCCAAGCTTCCTATTTTTTCAAGTTTGTTTAAAAAATTACTGTAGCAAGCTTTTTAAGACAGGTTCCAATCAGCGGCAAGCGGCTGGACGGTATTTGGCAGGCAGGAGGCCAGTGTTGCAAGTCCATTCGATCGCGCCGCCGGTAGGAACGGTTGAAGCAGTGGCGGTGCCGCCAGTAAAAGGAGTGCCGTCCGATGTAGGGACAAGGATCAGCGTATTGTTAGTAGCATCGATAGCTGTCGAGTATGTGATGACAATCGTTCCATCGGTTTGAATAATTTCAACCTTATCCACATTGGTAGTGGACTCGGGCTGGCTCCAGCCAGAGTCGTAAGCTGTTCCAGTGGACGCATTTTCGGTCACAGCTATTTTGGCAGAGCCGGCCAGCGACAGCCCCTCAACCACCTTGGCGCGGATGGTGTAATCCTGGTACGCTGGTAGAGCCACTGCAGCCAAAATACCAATAATCGCTACGACAATCATCAACTCGATAAGGGTGAAACCCTTTTGGGTAGAACGCTTCATTGCAAACTCCTTGATTTAAAAACCGACCCTTAAAACAGGCAAATATTACGCCAACTGACAAAATCACCAAAATGGCGATTTTTAACCCTAAAAAGCTCTCCAAAGTGACTTTTTTGATTTTTATCTGCGAAAAAATGACTTTTTTGTTAAAATGTAACATGCTGGGAGGATGTATATCCCACCGGTAGAAAATTTCTATAAAAGATTTCTCCGGTACCGTATCTCATGCCTGAATTCGGAATGTTAAAAAAATAGGAAGCCAAGCTTCCTATTTTCACGGACTACTTAAGAAACCATTATTCCTGGCTTCTTAAAATATTCAAAATTAGCGGCAAACAGCTGGACGGTATTTTGCGAGCAGGGTGGTGGATGTAGTTTTGCAATCCCAATCAATCGAACCGCCCGTAGGGACAGTTGAACCAGTGGCGGTGCCAACCAAAACAGCGCCGCCAGATTTTGGAACCAATGCAATAGTATTAAGAGCAGCAACTGCGATGGCTGGCATGTATTGGATGCTGATCTTCCCAGTGATTACGTCGATGGCGACATCCGAAACGTTAGCGGTAGACTTAGGCTTGACCCAGCCGGAGTCGAAATTCACAGCATTTGCAGCATTTTCTGCCACAGCCATTTTGGCGGAGCCAGCCATTGACAGGCCTTCACTCACTTTGGCGCGAATCGTGTAATCCTGGTAGGCAGGCAGAGCCACTGCAGCCAAAATACCGATAATCGCCACGACGATCATCAATTCGATAAGGGTAAAACCTTTTTGCATAGAACGCTTCATTGAAAACTCCTTGGTTGAAAAACTGACTCAGAATAAAAGCACATTTTGTGCCAGTTAAATAGAACGGCAAAATGCAGATTTATCAGCCCTAAAACTCAACCAAGTTACATTTTTGACTTCCTCTATCAAATGAATTGACATTTTTGTTCGCAAGCTGCTACGGAGAGGATGTGCATCAGTCGCCGCATGGTCTGCCCTATCACCAAGGGTGATGCGCTGGGCCGCAACGCCATTGACCCGCTGCCGCAGCACGGATGCGTTGGTCGGTCTAATAATGAACGAACTGCATCTGGGTGTCAGCCAGCTCAATCATGTCGCCGTTTTTCATGGCCATTGGCTCCTCGCCGACGGGCGCGCCATTGAGCTTTGTCCTTTTGACACCTTCCACATGGGCCAGTACAAAACCGTGCGGCCTCTTGGTGATGGCGGCCACGGCAATGCCGGGCTTGCCAATCGTTGTCACCACCTTGAGCAGCACCACTTCCCGGCCTGCCGCGCTGCCTGACATGACACGGATCAAGGCCGTACCGGCGCTGGTGGCGTCAATGCCTGCAAGCCCTGTCAAGCCCACTGCCGCATGCTGGGGAACCTCGTTGACGTACTGAATGTAGTACTTCCCGATTTCGACCACATCGCCGTTGTGCAGCAGCTGCTTTTTGATGCCGCTGCCGTTGACAAAGGTGCCGTTGGTGCTGTTGAGGTCTTCAATGTAAACCTCATTACCGGTCATCTGCAAGACGGCATGCTCGCCACTGACGGCCAGATTGTCAATCACAACATCGTTATAGGGCCGACGCCCCAAGGTCGTCCTGTCTTTTGACAGCTGGACTTCCTTGACAACAACACCATCCGTGGAGATGATTACTTTCGGCATGGCCGGCTCCTGTTTGTTTTTAAAATCTTAACCATTGCTCTATTTACCCAGCATTCTGGACAGCAGCCCGCGCCGGGCTGCATCCTCTACCACCTGCACCAACACAACAGAGATATTATCCCTGCCCCCGCCGCGCCTGGCAGCCTCCACTAGCGCCAGTTTTTTTAGTTCTATGGTGCGGTTGCTGTACAAAATTGCCGATATATCCGCATCCGCCACCATGTCTGACAGGCCATCCGAGCACATCAGGTAGATATCGCCCGGCTCCAGCCGGTACTCATTGATGTCGAGCAGCACCGGCTCCTCCACGCCCAGGGCGCGGGTGATCAGGTTGCGGTTCAGGCAGGTGAGGGCCTGCTCGGGCGTCATCAGGCCCGCATCAAGCTGCTCTTGCCGCAGGGAATGATCTTTGGTGAGCTGTGTCAACTGCTGGCCCCGCAGGCGGTAGCAGCGCGAATCGCCAATATGGCCCAACATCAGACGGCTGTCCTGAAAAATGCCCACCACCAGCGTTGTGCCCATGCCTTCGTAAGAGGGATTGGTGCGGGCGGCGTGAAGAATCGACTGATTGGCATTTTCGACGCAGATTTCCATCGCCCGGCGCACTTCTTTGGCCGTTGCCTGGATACCCGCCTGCGTCAGCCAGCGTCCAAGTTCGGAGTTGATGAAGGTGACGGCCATGATGCTGGCCACCTCGCCAGCGTTGTAGCCACCCATGCCGTCGGCCAGCAGGCACAGCCCGGTGGCGGCGTCAAAAACCACCGCATCTTCATTGTTCTTTCGGACCAGACCGGGATCCGTCTGGGCGCAAATTTCATACATCATCATGGTCGTGCTGAGTCTCGGTAGCGGTATCGGAAGAAGCAGTCGCTACCCTTCAAGATGCCATGTTTTTGTTACCAAAGGCTTTTATTTCACCGTGAGGCGGCTTGAGGCTACGCCTTCATGAGGCAGTGAAATATTCGTCTTTCAAGCACGAAGTGAGCCAATTAGTGATGAGCTTTCTGCTTATCCAGGAATTTTTGCACGTCTGCGATACCACTTCACTGCATTAGATAAACACAGGACGTTAACAGACGATGAAATACCGGACAAGGGAGTTTTACATAATTTTGACCCAGCCCTGTGCTTTAGTTCCACTCGTATCAAATTGTGTAAATTAATTCTTGAGTGCGGCCTGCCCTGCCGCAGGCGAAAAAAAACCGGCTGTCAGCGATGACAGCCGGTTGTGCCGGGTGACGGACACCATGCGCCGACTTGCGCCAGCGCACTGTACAAGCTTATTTCAGCAGCGCCTTGAGCAATTTCGCCATTTCGGACGGGTTGCGCGTGATGGTGAAGCCGCAGGCTTCCATGATCGCCAGCTTGGCGTCGGCCGTGTCGGCGCCGCCGGAGATCAGCGCGCCCGCGTGGCCCATGCGCTTGCCAGCCGGAGCCGTCACGCCAGCGATGAAGCCGACGATGGGTTTTTTCATGTTCAGCTTGCACCATTCAGCCGCTTCGGCTTCGTCCGGGCCGCCGATTTCGCCAATCATGATGACGGCGTCGGTGTCTGGATCGTCATTGAAGGCGCGCATCACGTCGATGTGCTTGAGGCCATTGATCGGGTCGCCGCCGATGCCGACAGCAGAAGACTGGCCCAGACCGATTTCGGTCAATTGCGCCACGGCTTCATAGGTCAGCGTGCCCGAGCGGGACACAACGCCGATGCGGCCAGCGCGGTGGATGTGACCGGGCATGATGCCGATCTTGATTTCGTCAGGCGTGATCAGGCCGGGGCAGTTGGGGCCGAGCAGCAGCGTGCGCTTGCCGCCAGCAGCTTCCTTGGCCTTCATGCGGTTGCGCACTTCGAGCATGTCCTTGACCGGGATGCCTTCGGTGATGCAAATCGCCAGATCCAGATTCGCTTCAACAGCTTCCCAGATCGCAGCAGCGGCGCCAGCGGGCGGCACGTAAATCACCGACACCGTCGCGCCCGTTGCCTGAGCGGCTTCGGTCACGTTGGCGAAAATCGGGATGCCTTCAAAGTTTTCGCCGGCTTTTTTGGGGTTCACGCCCGCCACGAACGCTTCACGGCCGTTCGCGTACTCGCGGCACATGCGGGTGTGGAATTGACCGGTTTTGCCGGTAATACCTTGCGTGATGACTTTGGTGTTTTTGTTGATGTAGATCGACATGAGGTTTCTCCTGGCTTACTTGGACACGGCTTCGACGATCTTCGTCGCAGCGTCGGCCATGGTGTCTGCGGCAATGATGGGCAGGCCGGAATCAGCCAGCATTTTCTTGCCCATATCTTCGTTCGTGCCCTTCATGCGCACCACCAATGGCACGGAGAGGTTCACCGCGTTGCAGGCGGCGATGATGCCGTCAGCAATGGTGTCGCACTTCATGATGCCGCCGAAGATGTTGACCAGAATGCCCTTGACTTCAGGGTTCTTGAGCATGATCTTGAACGCTTCGGTGACTTTTTCAGCCGTTGCGCCGCCGCCCACGTCCAGGAAGTTGGCTGGCTCGCCGCCGAACAGCTTGATGGTGTCCATCGTCGCCATCGCCAGACCAGCGCCGTTCACCAGGCAGCCGATGTTGCCGTCGAGCGAGATGTAGGCCAGATCGAACTTGGAAGCCTCGACTTCAGCCGGATCTTCTTCGTCCAGATCACGGAAAGTAACGATGTCAGCGTGGCGGAACAGCGCGTTCGGGTCAAAGTTGAACTTGGCGTCGAGGGCCATCAGTTCGTTTTTGCTATTGCGGTTCAGCGGGTTGATTTCGACCAGCGACGCGTCGGTGTCCATGTAGCACTTGTAGAGCTTCTGGAAAATGTCCACAGCCTGGGCGGTGGATTCAGCTGGCAGGCCGATGCCGTTGGCGATCTTGATGGCTTGCTCTTCGCCCAGACCCGTCAGTGGGTCGATGAACTCGGTGATGATTTTTTCGGGGGTGGAATGCGCCACTTCCTCGATGTCCATGCCGCCTTCGCTGGAAGCGATGAAGGCCACTTTTTGCGTGGCGCGGTCGGTCACCAGGGAGACGTAGTATTCTTTTTGAATGTCAGCGCCGTCTTCGATGTAGAGGCGGCGGACTTTCTGGCCTTCAGGGCCGGTCTGGTGCGTGATGAGCTGCATGCCCAGGATTTCGCCAGCGATGCGGGCCACGTCTTCAATCGTCTTGGCAACCTTGACGCCGCCGCCCTTGCCACGGCCACCAGCGTGGATTTGAGCCTTGACCACCCACACCGGGCCGCCGAGCTTTTGTGCGGCTTCCACCGCTTCTTGCACCGTGAACGCAGGAATACCGCGCGGAACCGGCACACCAAAATTGCGCAAGATTTCCTTGCCTTGGTACTCGTGAATTTTCATGAAAAACCTTCAGAATTCGGTAAAAGAGGGGTGTAACAGAGGGGTTTGGGCAAGGCTGCTGGACAAGCAAAAACAGGCCATATCGACTCAAAACCAGCCTGTTAGCGCTTACTGCAGGCAGCAACCCAGAAATGTATCATGATGCGGCGCGTAATCCTTGTGCGCACCTTACACCCACAAGAGAGCCAAAATAAATAATTATGTTGGCTTTCTCCCATGCTCCTGAAAGTCCTTATGCCGAAAATTTTTATCGATGGTGAAGCCGGTACCACCGGCCTGCAAATCCGCGAACGCCTGCAAGCCATGCCGCAAATTGAACTGGTCAGCATCGCGCCCGAGCTGCGCAAAGACCCCGCCGCCAAGCGCGATCTGATGGCCCAGGTGGATATGGTGATCCTGTGCCTGCACGACGACGCGGCCCGCGAATCGGTCGCCATGATCGACTCGCTGCCCGGCAACAAGCCCAAGATCATCGACGCCTCCACCGCGCACCGCACGGCGCCGGGCTGGGTATTTGGTTTTCCCGAGCTGGTGCGCGGCCAGCGCGAAGCTGTCGTCGCCGCCGAACGGGTGAGCAATCCGGGCTGCTACGCCACCGGCGCGATTGCGCTGATCCGCCCGCTGGTCGATGCCGGACTGCTGCCGGCCGATTTTCCGCTGTGCCTGCCTGCGATCAGCGGCTACTCCGGCGGCGGGCGCCAGATGATAGAAGCCTATGAGGTGGGCAGCGCGCCCGCTTTTGAGCTGTACGCCTTGGGCCTGGAACACAAGCACCTGGCCGAAATCATGAAATACACCGGCTTGAGCCGCCGCCCGGTGTTCATCCCGTCGGTGGGTAATTTCATTCAGGGCATGCTGGTGCAGCTGCCGCTGCATCTGGACTTGCTGCCCGGCCAGCCCAGCGGCGCTCAATTGCACGATGCGCTGGCCCAGCACTACGCAGGCAGCGAGTGGGTCACCGTCGAAGCCGCGCCCGCCTCCGGCAAGCTCGACGCGCTGGCGCTCAAGGACAGCAACAAAATGGAACTGCGCGTGTTCGCCAACGACACCCACCGCCACGCCGTGCTGGTAGCGCGGCTGGACAATCTGGGCAAGGGCGCGTCAGGCGCAGCGGTGCAAAACCTGAAATTGATGCTGGGGCTTTAAAACAGCGGGGGCGCTCAAGTGCGCTTGCGGGACTTGACCTGTTCGACGGCGTGGTGCATGTTTTCCAAATCTTCGCCGACAGCCTTGGAAAACAAGGTGAACGCGCCATCAAGCATCTTTTCGGCTTCCGCCGCCTTGCCCGCCTGCGACAGCGCCACCACATTGGAAGCGGCGTAATGAAACATCCTGTGGTGCTCCAGCAGCGCGGTGAAACCGGCGAAATTGCCCAAACTTGCCTGTCCTTGGCCATGAATCCACTGCCCCAGATCGCAGCGGTTGTCAAAACAAATCACCTCGGGCAAAAACTCTTCCGTTGAATTTCCCTGCAAATAAGCCTGCAGGCGAAGTTTCCAGTTCTCATGGGCCAGCATGGCGGTGCGAATATCCAGCCCGTCCATCGAGCCGCTGATGGGCGCGTTCAACTGGCTGTCCAGGGTGGATGAGCCGAAAAAATTCTTGAAAAAATAAAACATGAAAAACCTTTGGGAAGCCAGGCTGTATTATTAAAATGAAATGAAATTAAGATCAAATCCAATATTCGACCTGAATTCAACCCGGTCGCTGCCTGTTTATTTTCCATCACAAGGTTAAAACCACCGGCTTCAGCCGGTTAGCTTCAGCTATGACTTTCTGTATTCAGATGCTCGATCTGAGCGATGCTCAAGGTTTTTCCTCTGAACGGATCTCGTATTTTTTGCGCGTCGCCCAGGCGATGCGCTCTCGGACTTCAGTCCGAAACTCAAACCCACCAGCTTCAGCTGGTGGTTGTTTAGTTGCGCAAACCTGTTCCCAGATCAAAGAAACCGAGAGTGCTTTAAGTTCGCCTCTGATGGCGCGCTATTGACGCCTGCGGATCAATGGGAGTTTTTGGCAAGGCACCTGAACACTCTGAATCAGGCGATCAGTTTTAGCAGTGGAAAAGCAACCATATGTATGGCAGCCGCACACCAAGCCTTTGACTGCTCCCCGGCCTGAAGTCCGGGGATTCTGATTCCCGGTCTTCATGCCAAGGCTCCTCCTGCGAGACTCGCCAATCCGCGAGCGAGAATGTTTTTTGCCGCATTGACATCGCGCGAATGCACGGCGCCGCAACTGCAAGTCCATTCTCTTATTCCAAGTCCTTTTAAGCCTTTCGGCCCCTCAATGCTT
>CAIYKK010000421.1 GCA_903926695.1 uncultured Burkholderiales bacterium | reverse complement strand
TCGACAAATTGGTGATGCCGCGCACCGGGTCAATCGCCTCGTAAGTCGGCCCGGCGGTGATCAAGAGGCGCTGGCCTTTCAAACACTTGGGCGTGAAGAAGGCAATCAGGTCTTCGAGTAGTTCTTGCGGTTCGAGCATGCGGCCATCGCCGGTTTCGCCGCAGGCTTGGGGGCCGCTACCCACGCCCAGCACGACCGCGCCGTCGGCAGCGACCTGGGCCAGATTGCGCTGCGTCGCCGGATGTTCATACATTTCGCGGTTCATGGCGGGCGCCAGCAGCAGCGGCACCCGCGCCAGGGGCCGCGCCAGACACAGCAAACTGAGCAGCTCATCAGCCCGGCCCTGCGCCAGCCGGGCGACAAAATCGGCGCTGCACGGCGCAATCAGCACCGCGTCGGCTTGGCGTGAGAGGTTGATGTGCGCCATCGAGTTGGCTTCGCGCCCGTCCCACTGGCTGGTATAGACGGGCCGCCCGCTCAGCGCCTGCATCGTCATCGGCGTGATGAACTGCTGCGCCGCGTCGGTCATCACCACCTGCACCGTCGCGCCCGCTTTGATCAGGAGGCGGCACAGCTCGGCCGATTTGTAGCAGGCAATGCCGCCCGACAGGCCGAGCACGATATGGCGGCCAGCCAGGTCTGGCGCGTCAACATTGGATTGATTCATCAAGGACTGACTCCGATTGAAAACCGCCCCGTCAGGGGAATAGGGCGTGGATTGAAACGCCATGGTTGGCAATGTAGCAGCTAAAGCGGGCCATTTTCCTGTAGAACAGCGCCGTGTTGGGCCACATGTTTTAACCCAACGGCGGGCCAGAGCGCCAGGCTCGAACCCCTATAATCTGCGTTTACCACCTCAGCGAACTTGTGGTTCGTACATGGCATGACCAAATTTGTCTTCGTCACCGGCGGTGTGGTGTCTTCCCTGGGCAAGGGAATCGCCTCAGCCTCCTTAGCTGCGATCCTCGAATCGCGCGGCCTCAAAGTCACCCTCATCAAGCTCGATCCCTATATCAATGTGGATCCGGGCACGATGTCGCCGCTGCAACACGGCGAGGTGTTTGTCACCGAAGACGGCGCCGAAACCGATCTCGACTTGGGCCACTACGAGCGTTTCATCGAAACGCGCATGAAAAAGCCCAACAACTTCACCACCGGCCAGATTTACCAGAGCGTTCTGGACAAGGAGCGACGCGGCGACTACCTGGGCAAGACCGTTCAGGTCATCCCGCACATCACCAACGAAATCCAGGACTTCATCAAGCGCGGCGCCAGCTTTGGCACACCGGACGCGGTCGATGTGGCGATTGTTGAAATCGGCGGCACCGTCGGCGACATCGAATCGCTGCCATTTCTCGAAGCCGTGCGCCAGATGAGCCTGCGCATGGGGCCGAACAATTCGGCCTTCGTGCATCTGAGCTACGTGCCGTGGATTGCCGCCGCAGGCGAACTCAAAACCAAACCCACCCAGCACACCGCCAAGCAGCTGCGCGAAATCGGCATTCAGGCCGACGTGCTGCTGTGCCGCGCTGACCGCCGCATTCCGAACGAAGAGCGCGCCAAAATCTCGCTGTTCTCCAACGTCGCCGAATGGGGTGTGATCTCGATGTGGGATGTGGACACGATTTACAAAGTGCCGCGCATGCTGCACGAGCAGGGGCTGGACGGCCTGATCTGCGACAAGCTGCGCCTGCACACGCCGCCCGCCAACCTCAAGCGCTGGGACGATCTGGTCTATGAAACCGAGCACCCGAAAACCAGCGTGCATATCGCGATGGTCGGCAAGTACGTCGATCTGAGCGACAGTTATAAATCGCTGAACGAGGCGCTGCGCCACGCGGGCATGAAAAGCCACGCCAAGGTCATCATCGAGTACATCGATTCCGAAACCATCACGCCCGAAACCGTGGCCAGCCTGGCCCAGTTCGACGGCATTTTGGTGCCCGGCGGCTTTGGCGTGCGCGGCGTCGAAGGCAAAATCTGCGCCGCGCAGTTTGCCCGCGAAAACAAGATTCCTTACCTCGGCATCTGCCTGGGCATGCAAGTGGCGACCATCGAGTTCGCCCGCCATGTCGCCGGTCTCAAGGGCGCCAACAGCACCGAGTTCGACCCGGCCACGCCCTACCCTGTCATCGCCTTGATCGCCGAGTGGAAAGACGCCGACGGCACCATCAAGACACGCGACGCCAACTCCGACCTGGGCGGCACGATGCGCCTGGGCGCGCAAAGCTCCGACGTGACCAAAGGCACGCTGGCGCACCAGATTTACGGCGACGTGGTCTCCGAGCGGCATCGCCACCGCTACGAAGCTAACGTCAACTACCTCGACGCCCTGCGCCAGTCCGGCCTGATCATCTCGGCACTGACGCAGCGCGAACACCTGACCGAAATCATTGAGCTGCCGCAGACGCTTCACCCCTGGTTTGTCGGCGTGCAGTTTCACCCCGAGTTCAAATCGACGCCGTGGAACGGCCACCCGCTGTTCAACGCCTACATCGCCGCCGCGCTGGAACACCCGGCCAGCAGCCGCACCGCGCTGAAAACCAAGGCGGGCAAACCCCAGAAAGCAGCGGCCTCGTCATGAAACTCTGCGGCTTTGACGTAGGTCTGAACCACCCTTTCTTCTTGATCGCTGGCCCCTGCGTGGTTGAGTCTGAGCAATTGCAAATGGACACCGCAGGCACGCTCAAGGAAATCACCAGCAAGCTGGGCATTCCCTTCATCTTCAAGTCCAGTTTTGACAAGGCCAACCGCACCAGCGCCACCGCCTTTCGCGGATTGGGCATGGAAAAGGGTCTGGAAATTCTGGCCAAGGTGAAAAAGGAACTGCAAGTGCCCGTCATCACCGACGTGCATCGCGAGGATGAAATCGCCATCGTGGCCGCCGTGGTGGACATGCTGCAAACCCCCGCCCTGCTGGCGCGCCAGACCGACTTCATCCAGGCCGTGGCCAAGAGCGGCAAGCCGGTGAATATCAAAAAGGGGCAATTCATGGCCCCCGGCGACATGAAAAACGTCGTGGACAAAGCCCGCATCGCCGCCCGCGAAGCCGGTTTGCCCGAAGACAACTTCACCGTTTGCGAGCGCGGCGTGAGCTTTGGCTACAACAACCTGGTGTCTGACATGCGCAGCCTGGCGATCATGCGCGACACCGGCGCGCCGGTGGTGTTCGACGCCACCCACAGCGTACAGCTGCCCGGCGGCCAAGGCACCAGCAGCGGCGGCCTGCGCGAATTTGTGCCCGTGCTGGCCCGCGCCGCCGTCGGCGCAGGCATTGCGGGCCTGTTCATGGAAACCCACCCCGACCCGGCCAACGCCCTGTGCGACGGCCCCAACGCCGTACCGCTCAAACACATGGCCGCCCTGCTGGAGACGCTGCTCGACCTTGATCGCGTGACCAAGAGAAGCGGCTACCTTGAAAATCACTTCGGCGCCTGAACGCGCCTAGGCAAAACCCCAGTCAACCCACACGGGTTAGCACCCCCGCCAATCGGATTTTTCCGATTGAAGCGGCGCAGTTTTTGGTTTGTAATTTTGATGAAAAGAGACAAAAAATGAGTGCAATTGTTGATATCGTCGGCCGCGAAGTGCTGGACAGCCGTGGCAACCCCACCGTCGAATGCGACGTGTTGCTGGAATCTGGCGTGATGGGCCGCGCTGCCGTGCCGTCCGGCGCCTCCACCGGTTCGCGTGAAGCTATCGAACTGCGCGACGGCGACAAGTCGCGCTACCTCGGCAAGGGCGTGCTCAAAGCCGTTGAGCACATCAACACCGAAATCTCCGAAGCTGTTCTCGGCCTGGACGCCAGCGAACAAGCTTTTCTGGACAAGACGCTGATCGACCTTGACGGCACCGAAAACAAATCCCGCCTGGGCGCCAATGCCATGCTGGCCGTTTCCATGGCCGTGGCCCGTGCCGCCGCCGAAGAAGCTGGCCTGCCGCTGTACCGCTACTTTGGTGGCATGGCTGCCGTGCAAATGCCGGTGCCGATGATGAACGTCATCAACGGCGGCGAGCACGCCAACAACAACCTGGACATCCAGGAATTCATGATCATCCCGCTGGGCGCGCCGACTTTCCGCGAAGCCCTGCGCTACGGCGCCGAGGTGTTCCACGCGCTGAAAAAAATCCTGCACGACAAGGGCATCAGCACTGCCGTCGGCGACGAAGGCGGCTTTGCGCCTAACGTGGCCAACCACGAAGCGGCGATCCAGATGATTCTGGAAGCCATCGACAAGGCCGGTTTTGTCGCAGGCGAGCAAATCGCGCTGGGCCTGGACTGCGCCGCCTCCGAGTTCTACAAGGACGGAAAATATGTGCTGGCCGGTGAAGGCGGCCTGAGCCTGAGCGCGCAGGAATGGACCGACATGCTGGCCACCTGGGTCGATAAATACCCGATCATCAGCATCGAAGACGGCATGGCCGAAGGCGACTGGGACGGCTGGAAAATCCTCACCGACCGTCTGGGCAAAAACGTGCAAATCGTCGGCGACGACCTGTTCGTGACCAACACGAAGATTTTGAAAGAAGGCATCGACAAGGGCATTGCCAACTCGATCCT
>CAIYKK010000420.1 GCA_903926695.1 uncultured Burkholderiales bacterium | reverse complement strand
GGGCGTCCATGCCCATCCACCGAAAGGAACTTCCGTGAACGTCAAAGTCAATGTTAAGAAGCCGATCACCAAAGCCACTCTCCCAAACAACCCCGCCACCGTGAGCGGCCCCCGGCCATCCGGCAAGAGCGGACGCGGTTCGATTGTCGGCAGCGGCCCGGCCACCTCGCCGACGCTCAACTGCAAACTGCCATCGTGCAGACAGGTCAAACTGGCCTTGGCCGCTTCGCCGTGAAACTCAAATTCAAAGCGCCGCACCGTCACGCCGTGGCTTTGCCAGCCGTCGCGGCGGCTGAACGGATCGGCGCTTTCTTGGGCTTTTTCAGCCAGCAGCGTCTGGGCAATCGCGGCAGCGGCGGCCAGCGGCAGGCCGACCGGCTCCTGGTTAAACAGCACGGCGGTTTCGCGCTGGATCAGCGCCGTGTCCAGATTGGCCTCGGCAAACGACGCGCTACGCGCCACGTAGCGCAGAAACTGCACGTTGGTGGACAGTCCCACGATGCGAATCTGCGCCAGCGCCTCGTCGAGCCGAGCCAGCGCCTCCTCGCGGGTCTGGCCGTGGACGATCAGCTTGGCCACCATCGAGTCGTAAAACGGCGAAATCGTGTCGCCTTCGCGCACGCCGTCGTCGATACGCACGGCCACGCCGGTTTTAGCCAAGTCCGCGCGCTCGAACGCGGTGCAAACCGGCTTGCGGTACACGTTGAGCGTGCCGGTGGCGGGCAGGAAATTGTTGTCCGGCGTTTCGGCGCAGATGCGCGCTTCAATCGCGTGGCCGTGGATTTTTAACTGCTCTTGCGCCAGCGGCAGCGGCTCGCCCGAAGCGACGCGCAATTGCCATTCCACCAAGTCCAGCCCGGTGATGGCTTCGGTGACTGGGTGTTCAACTTGCAGGCGCGTGTTCATTTCCATGAAAAAGAAATTCATGCTGCCGTCCGCCCGCTGCTCGACGATGAATTCCACCGTGCCCGCGCCGACATAGTTCACCGCCCGCGCCGCCGCCACCGCTGCTTCGCCCATCTGCTGGCGCATTTCGGGCGAGAGGCCGGGCGCGGGCGCTTCTTCCAGCACTTTTTGGTGGCGGCGCTGCACCGAGCAGTCGCGCTCAAACAGATAAACGTAGTTGCCGTGCGTGTCGCCGAACACCTGAATTTCGATGTGGCGCGGGCGCTGGGCGTATTTTTCGACCAGCACCGTGTCGTTGCCAAAGCTGTTGATCGCTTCGCGCTGGCAGCTGGCGAGCGCGGCGGCGAAGTCCTCGGCTTTTTCAACGGCGCGCATGCCTTTGCCGCCGCCGCCCGCGCTGGCTTTGATCAGCACCGGGTAGCCGATGCGGTCGGCTTCGCGCTGCAGCAAAAGCGGGTTCTGGTCCGCGCCGTGGTAGCCCGGCACTAGCGGCACGCCGGCTTTTTCCATCAATTGTTTGGATTCGGCTTTCAGGCCCATCGCCTTGATGGCCGACGCGGGCGGGCCGATGAACACCAGCCCGGCGCTGGCGCAGGCTTTGGCGAAGTCCTCGTTTTCGCTCAGGAAACCGTAACCGGGGTGAATCGCCTGCGCGCCGGTGGCTTTGGCCGCTTTAATAATTTTCTCCCAGCGCAGGTAGCTGTCTTTGGGCGCGCTGCCACCGATGTGAACCGCCTCGTCGCAGGCTGCGACATGCTTGGCGCTGGCATCCGCGTCCGAATAAACGGCGACGGTTTTGATCGCCATGCGGCGGGCGGTGGCGGCGACGCGGCAGGCGATTTCGCCCCGGTTGGCGATGAGGATTTTTTTAAACATGCGGGTCATTCTTGGAAAAAGGGGACTTCAGGGACAAAACGGGCGGCGGCACCGCATCGGATTTACCGCCAAACATGCGGCGAACGCGGGCCAGAATCAGTTTTAGAAAGCGCCAGCACAGCACGGTCAGCCAGACACTGAGCGCCAGCACAACCGCCAGCGCGGGAATAAACACCAGCGGATGGACCACAGCCAGCCACAGCGCCAGCGGCACCAAACCGTCTTCGACCAGCGACGCGCCGATATTGGAAAACGGCTCGGGCGAGGTGTTGATGGCGGCGCGGCTGGTGGCTTTGGCGGCAAAGCTGGTGGCGGCCAGCGAGCCGCCCATCAGCGCGGCCACCAGTCCCATCACGCTGCTGTCAGCGCCAAATACACCCGCCGCCAGCGCCGCGCCCGCCGGAATGCGGATGACGGCATGCACCACGTCCCACAGCGAATCCAGACCCGGAATCTTGTCGGCAAAAAATTCGATCAACACCATGAAGCCGCTCACGCCCAGCACCAGCGGATGCGTCAGCAGCACCAAGCCCGGCGGCAGCGGCAGCCAGCCGAAATAACCGGCCAGCCCCGTGAGAAATACCGCCAGATACAGCCGCACGCCGCTGGCCCAGCCCAGCGCGCCCGCCAGCGCGATCAGCTGCGCCGTGTCCAGCGTGAGCCATTGGTTCGGGTCCAGAGCGGCTTGCATGGTGAAACTCCTTGCGCTTTACGCGTGAGCCGGTGTCAGTCCAGCCAGAACGGCTTGCGCTTTTGCAGGAAAGATTGCACGCCTTCGCGGCCTTCGCGGCTGGTGCGGATGTCGGCAATGCCTTCGACGGTGCGGCCAATCAGCGGCGCGTCAATCTCGCGGCCCGCCACGTCTTGCAGCAGGTTTTTGCAGCTGCGCACGGCGTTCGGGCTGGCGCTGGTCAGGGCGCTGGTCAGTTCGGTGACTTTGGCATCGAGCTGATCGGCGCTGACGACTTCATGCACAAAGCCGATTCGGTGCGCCTCTTTCGCGTCAAAGCGCTCGGCAGTCAGGAAATAGCGGTGCGCCGCCCGCGTGCCCATGGCCCGGATCACATACGGGCTGATGGTGGCCGGAATCAAGCCCAACTTGACTTCGCTCAGGCAAAAGTTCGCCGTATCGACGCTGACGGCCATGTCGCAAGCCGCGACCAGCCCCATGCCGCCCGCGTACACATCGCC
>CAIYKK010000419.1 GCA_903926695.1 uncultured Burkholderiales bacterium | reverse complement strand
GAGTTCACATCGACCGAAACCAAGGCTTCGGTGTGGTCAATCACAATCGCGCCGCCGGACGGCAGTTGCACCGTGCGGGCGTAGGCCGATTCGATCTGGTGCTCGATCTGGAAACGCGAGAACAGCGGCGCGTCGTCGCGGTAGCGCTTGACGCGGTGCTCGTGCTCGGGCATCACATGGGCCATGAACTGGCGCGCTTGCTCGTAAACGTCGTCGGTGTCGAACAGGATGTCGCCGATGTCGTTGTTGAAATAGTCGCGGATGGCGCGAATGACGAGGCTCGATTCCTGATAGATCAGGAACGCGCCCTTGCCGCCCTTGCCAGCGCCGTCAATGGCGGTCCAGAGCTTGAGCAGGTAGTTCAAATCCCACTGCAACTCGGGCGCGCTGCGGCCAATGCCTGCGGTGCGGGCAATGATGCTGGCACCGGCTGGGTATTCCAGCTTGTCCATCGCTTCTTTCAGCTCGGCGCGGTCTTCGCCTTCAATGCGGCGCGAAACACCGCCGCCGCGCGGGTTGTTCGGCATCAAGACGACGTAGCGCCCGGCCAGCGACACAAACGTGGTCAGGGCCGCGCCCTTGTTGCCGCGCTCTTCTTTTTCGACCTGGACCAGCAGCTCCTGGCCTTCGCGGATCACGTCGCTGATGCGCGCCTGATTGACCGCCACGCCGGGGGTGAAATACTGGCGCGAGATTTCCTTGAACGGCAAAAAGCCGTGGCGGTCTTCGCCATAATCGACAAAACACGCTTCGAGTGAAGGCTCGACGCGGGTGACGACGGCTTTGTAAATGTTGCCCTTGCGCTGTTCGCGCCCTTCGATTTCAATTTCGTAGTCGAGGAGTTTTTGTCCATCGACGATGGCCAGGCGGCGTTCTTCGGCCTGGGTGGCATTGACCAGCATGCGTTTCATGGGGTTCCTAAATTAGTGTTCGTTCTCAAGCCCAAAAATGGGTGAACGACGCCGGAGAAACAACGCAGTGCGAACGTGGGGAATTGCCGGAGAGCTTTTGACGCCGCGCTGGCTGACTGAAAAAATCAGTCAGCCAAGGGGTCTGAGCGTAGGCGCGTGGATGGAGCGAGCAGGTATCGGACGGGTGGCTGCTGCCCAAAAAGCAACTCCTTGCGCCCGCTGTGCAAGAACCGCAGGCTGACCGATGCCGCAAATCAGGGCCAGAAGGCGCTGCTGGCATATGAAAATCAGACCGACCAGTGTTGTCATCAGAAGCTTACCCGTTGAAGGACTTGATCTCAGCTGGATCCGAATGCAGCTTTCAGTGTGACTGGGGCTGCACCCATGATATTCCGTGGTTGTATTCGCAAAACGTCGGCTCGTCTGCGTGGGTTTTGCCTTGCCGCGAGGTGCCTGGCACTCGTCGCTAGCGGGCAATTTCCACCAGTGGCATCGACCTTCCAGCGAGGCTGTCTGCGGCCTTTTCAGGGCCTGCGGATTTGTGTGGACTAAACTCCCGACAAATCAACTACTTACAGCGTATCGCTAGTGAAACACATTATAGGGGCAGCTTCAAACCGGGCTCAGCGCCCGCCCAAAGCACCCATCCGTACCGCCGCCGCTTCCAGAGCGCCTGTTTTCAATGCGCCGCGCACGCCTGCACCTGTCGCGCCGATTCCCCTGGAGGAGTCGAAAAATCTCCAGGCCACGCTGGTCACCGTCAGTGAGGATTACGCCGGTCAGCGGCTGGACAATTTCCTGATTCGCCAGCTCAAGGGCGTGCCCAAAACCCACGTTTACCGCATCATCCGCAGCGGCGAAGTGCGCGTCAACAAGGGCCGTGCCCAGGCCGACACCCGCGTCGAAAGCGGCGACATCGTGCGTCTGCCGCCGGTGCGTACCTCCGAGCGCGCCGAGCAAAAAGCCCAGGCGATGGCGCAGGAAGTGGCTCGCCACGGCGCCAGTTCAACCGTGGGCGGCTACGCGCCCGCCGCCGAATTCCCGATCCTGTTTGAGGACGATTTCCTGCTCGCCATCGACAAGCCGTCCGGCGTCGCGGTGCATGGCGGCAGCGGCGTCAGCTTTGGCATCATCGAGCAACTGCGCATGGCGCGGCCCGAGGCCGAGTTCCTGGAACTCGTGCATCGGCTGGACCGCGAAACCAGCGGCATTTTGCTGATCGCCAAGCGCCGCATGGCCTTGAAACTGCTGCAGGAGCAGTTCCGCGAGCGCGAAACCGACAAGGTTTATTTAGCCCTGGTCAGCGGCAACTGGCCGACAAACCAGCGCGTGATCGACAAGGCGCTGCACAAATACCTGCTGCCCAACGGCGAGCGCCGCGTCAAGATCGTGCCGAACGACCATCCCGACGGCATGCGCTCGGTGACGCTGGTCAAGGTCAAGGCGGCGATTCCGGCCAGCGCGCAGGCGCCCGCCACGCCGTTCACGCTGCTGGAAGTGACGATCAAAACGGGCCGCACGCACCAGATCCGCGTGCATCTCGCCGGTGAAGGCCACCCGATTGCGGGCGACGACAAATACGGCGACTTTGAATTGAACAAGGCGCTGCAGCGTTCGGTGGACGGCTCGATTTCGTTGAAACGCATGTTCCTGCACGCCTGGAGCCTGAAGTTCAACCACCCGAAAACCCGCAAAGCGGTGCAGTTGCGGGCGGCGCTGCCCGAGGCGCTGCAGCAGTTTGTGCCGCCACAGCCCGCAGAGCCAGCGGGCGAGCCCGGCGCAGAGCCAACGGACGTGTAAAAAAATCCGGCGTCAGGGCCGCGTTGAAACCATGCCAGCCAGCGACAATCCCCGTATGCACAACACCCGAAATTTCGATCTGATTGCCTTCGACTGGGACGGCACGCTGTTTGACTCCACCCAGCTCATCGTGCGCTGCATCCAGGCGGCGGTGCTTGATGTGGGCGGGGCCAAACCGACGGACGCGGCGGCGGCTTACGTCATCGGCATGAGCCTGACGCAGGCGCTGGCCCACGCCGCCCCGGACGTGCCGTGCGAAAAATACCCCGCGCTGACGGCGCGTTATCAGCACCATTACGCGGTTCACGTCAACGACCTGAGCCTGTTTGACGGCGTGCTGGCGCTGCTGGACGCGCTCAAGGCACGCGGCCACCTGCTGGCCGTGGCCACCGGCAAATCGCGGCGTGGGCTCGATGAAGCGCTGCACAGCGTCGAACTCAAAGGCGTTTTTGACGCCTCGCGCACCGCCGACGAAACGGCGGGCAAGCCCCATCCGCTGATGCTGCACGAGCTGATGGCCGAATTCGATCTCCCGCCCGAGCGCGTGCTGATGATTGGCGACACCACGCATGATTTGCAGATGGCGCTCAACGCCGCTTGCCCTAGCGTCGGCGTGAGTTACGGCGCGCACGAACCCGAGGCGTTCACCGCCTTGAATCCGCGTCACATTGCCCATTCGGTGCCTGACTTGCACGCGTGGCTGCTCGCCAACGGCTAGACTTTCAATCCCAGCCCAGCCTCAACATGACCCTGACACCCTCTTTTTATCCCTTGTGCAGCAGCGCCGAGCTGCCCGAAGGCGCTCTGGCCGTGCCGTTCGACGTGGTGTATGACGGCGAAGCCTGCCGCGCTTTTGCCATCCGCTACGAAGGCCAGCCCCAGGCTTACCTCAACCGCTGCAGCCACGTCCCGATGGAGCTGGACTGGCAGCCCAACCAAGTCTTCGACGACAGCGGCCAGTGGCTGATTTGTGCCAGCCACGGCGCCGCCTATCACCCCGAAACCGGGCAGTGTGCGGGCGGGCCTTGCCGAGGCGGCTTGATCAAAATAACGCTTTCGGAGCGTCAAGGTGTGGTTTTTTGGCATAGCGCCGACAACCTGCAGCCCGCAGCGCCTCCAATACCTCTCTAAACTAGGACCCATGAACGATTTAAATCACACCGATCCCGCCACCCATGATGCAGCCCAGGCGTTTGACGCCGTGTCAGCGCGGGCCTCGGACGGCGGCAATGCGCCGGGCTGGGAGCGGACCACGCTGGAAAAACTCGCCTTTGCCGCTCTGGAAGAACAAAAATCAGCCCGACGCTGGAAAACTTTTATACGCCTGTCCTGGCTGGTGTTTTTTATCGCCCTGGTAGGGCTGGCGATGGTGCGCGGCGCAGCACCCAGCGATGTCAGCTCGCCGCACACGGCGGTGGTCGAGATCAAGGGCGAAATCGCCAGCGGTGCCGATGCCAGCGCCGAATTTATCAATGCAGCGCTGCGCTCGGCGTTTGAAGACTCTGGCTCCAAGGCCGTGGTGCTGCTCATCAACTCGCCCGGCGGCAGCCCGGTGCAGGCTGGCATGATGAACGATGAAATCCTGCGCCTCAAGGCGCTGCACAAAAAGCCCGTCTATGCCGTGGTGGAAGAAAGCTGCGCTTCGGCGGCTTATTACATTGCCGTGTCCGCCGACAAAATCTACGTGGACAAGGCCAGCATCGTCGGCAGCATCGGCGTGCTGATGGACGGTTTTGGCTTTACCGGGCTGATGGACAAGCTCGGCGTGGAGCGCCGCCTGCTCACGGCGGGCGAAAACAAAGGTTTTCTCGACCCCTTCAGCCCGCAGACCGAGAAGCAGCGCGCCTACGCGCAAACCATGCTCAACCAGATTCACCAGCAGTTCATTGCGGTGGTCAAAGAAGGGCGCGGCGACCGCCTGAAAGAAACCCCGGACATGTTCAGCGGCCTGTTCTGGAGCGGCCAGCAGGCCGTCGAGCTGGGGCTGGCCGACGAGCTGGGCAATCTGGACTACGTGGCCCGCGAGGTCGTGAAGGCCGAGGACATCATCGACTACACCCGCCGCGACAACGTCGCCGAGCGCCTGGCCAAGAAGTTTGGCGCGGCGATGGGCGCTGGCGCGATGAAGGCGTTTCAGGCTGTTCCAGCGCTGCACTAAACCGTCGCCTTGCATTGCGCCTGCTGGGCGCGTTAAAAAGCCCGTCTTTGACGGGCTTTTTTCATGGCTGCGGCGGGTTTGTCAGCGGCCCAGGCAAAACACCGTGGGCAGGTCCAGCGGCAGCACCGGCTTGTCGCGTTTCCAGCCGCTGACCAGCGCGCTGCGCGAGGCGCAGTTGTCCAGCGTCAGACCGCAACTCAGCGCGAGCCGGGTGTTGCCGTGCAGCGTCTGCACCAGCGCCTGCAGCAGCGCGGCGTTGCGGTAGGGCGTTTCAATAAAAATCTGTGTCTGGCCGGTTTTGAGCGCCAGCGATTCGAGTTCGCGGATGCGCTGGGCGCGCCCGCCAGCGTCCTGCGGCAGGTAGCCGACAAACGCAAAACTCTGGCCGTTCAGACCGCTGGCCGCCAATGCCAGCATCAGCGACATTGGCCCCGTCAGCGCCACCACCTGCAAGCCCAGATCATGCGCGGCGCGCACCACCGACGAGCCGGGATCGGCAATGGCGGGCATGCCCGCTTCGCTGACCAGGCCGATGTCGTGCCCCGCCAGCGCCGCCGCCAGCAGCGGGCGCGCATCGAACTGACCGGCGGCATGGTCGCCTTTTTTATGCACTTCTCGCGGCAGTTCCTGAATCTGCTGCGCCTGCACCGGCGTGGCCAGCGGCTGAAATTCGTTGATGCGTTTTAAATAAGCGCGGGTGGATTTGGCGTTCTCGCAAATCCACATCGACAATTTGGCGGCGACCTGCAGCGTACACAGCGGCATCACGTCCTGCAGCGGCGCTAAGGCGGCGCAGCCGAAATCGAGCGGCGCGGGCACCAGATAAAGTTTGCCTTTGGCGGTGTGGCTCATGCGCTCACCTCTTGAGTGTTCATGGCTGGGCGGCCCAGCAGCACGACGCCAGCGGCCTGAATCATCCGGCAGGTGCGAATGAGGGGCAGGCCGATCAGCGCGGTCGGGTCGTCGCTGTCGATGGCGTCGAGCAGCGCAATGCCCAGGCCTTCGCTTTTGGCGCTGCCCGCGCAGTCGTAGGGTTGCTCGGCGCGCAGGTAGTTTTCAATGTCGTCGTCGCTCAGATCGCGGAATTTGACACGCACGGCGGCCAGGTCAGTTTGCGCAAAGCCGCTTTCAAGGCAGACGACGGCCACGGCGGTTTGGAAAATAACGGTCTGGCCGCGCATCTGGCGCAACTG
>CAIYKK010000418.1 GCA_903926695.1 uncultured Burkholderiales bacterium | reverse complement strand
GGTGCAGTTTGACGCCAGCCTGCAAGCCGCAGGCAGCGGACCTGGAACTGGCAACACTAGCACCGGCACCGGCACCGGCACCGGCACCGGCACCGGCACCGGCACCAGCACCAACAGCACCAGCACCAACAGCACCAGCCCCGCACCCGCACCCGCATCTGCCCCGGCCCCGGCCAACAACACCAGCCCCACCGCCAACACCAACAAGCTCCTCACCCAACTGCGCCTGCGTGACGCCAGCGTCACCGGCAGCTGGAATCCACAGCAGGCGGGCGGCACGCTGGCGCTGTCGGTGCTGCAGGTTCGCACCGCCGAGGCCGAACTCAGCGGCCAGCTCGAAGCCCAGCCCGAAGCCAAAGGCGGTCAGGGCAAACTGGCTTTCACCGCGCCCGGCGTGGAGATCAGCGTGAACGGCGAATTGCGCGAAACCAGCGGCAGCGGCGAATTCAACCTTCATGGCCGCAACGCCGCCCAGATCCTGCGCTGGCTGCAAAAGCTGCCCGGCGTGCCCGCCGCCGTGCAAAGCGCCTCGGCCAGCGGCAGCGCCGAACTGCAAGCCAAGTGGCAAGGCGGCTGGCAAGACCCAGCGCTGGACGTGCGTCTGGACGCGCCTTCGCTGGACTGGCAGCCGGGGGCCAGCAAAGCCCCGGCTTCCGCCAAAACCCCGGCACTGGCAAAAAACACAGCGGGTAAAACCCCAGCCGCAGCGCCCGGCTCCAGCTCCAGCTCCACCACCTCGGCCACGGCTACAGCCACCACGGCCACCGCTACAGCCACCACGGCCACAGCCGCAACCATCGCAGCCACGCCAGCGCCGCCCGCCGCCGCCAATCCCATCAAGGTGCGCGCCTTGGTCGCCACGCTGTCAGGCCGTTTGAGTCAGGCTCAACTCAGCACGCAAGGCCGCGTCGAAATGGGCCAGCGCCGCCTCAGTCTAGAACTGGCCGCCAGCGGCGGGCAGCTCAAACCCGCTGGCACCGCCTACGCCCAAGCCGCCTGGCAAGGGCTGGTCGAAAAACTGAGCGTCAGCGTCGAAGACCCGGCGCTCGGCCCCGGTGCCTGGCAGGTGACCACACGCGCCAGCCTGCCGCTCAAATGGACGCCGACCAGCGCGGGCGGCGCGTTTGAAAGCGGCGCGGGCGAGGCAGTCTTGACCGCGCCGCCCGGCAAAACTGCGGCGGCCTCACAAGCCACGCTGGTCTGGCAGCCGGTGCGCTGGCGTCCGGGTGAACTCATCACCGCTGGCAAGCTCACCGGCCTGCCGGTCGGCTGGATTGAAATGTTCGCCGGGCCGGAACTGGCGAGCGCGGGGCTGGGCGGCACGCTCGTCTTCGATGCCGAATGGGACGCGGTGCTGAGCAGCACGCTCAAGCTCAAAGCCAGCGTGGCGCGCAGCAGCGGCGATGTCACGCTGCAGGCCGACGGCGCGCCGGGCAGCGCCCGCGTGACCGCTGGCATCAAACAAGCCCGCATCTCGCTCGAAAACGTCGGCGACGCCGTGACGCTGGGCCTGCTCTGGGACAGCGAGCGCGCAGGCACCGCCGACGGTCAGTTCAAAACGCGCTTGTCGCGCACGACTGGCGCGCAGGGCGAAGACAGCTGGCTCTGGCCGGTCGATGCGCCGCTGAGCGGCCAGCTGCGCGCCCATTTGCCGCGCATCGGCGTGTGGTCGCTGCTGGCGCCGCCGGGCTGGCGGCTGCGCGGCTCGCTGGGCGTGGATGTGGCCGTCAGCGGCACGCGCGCGGCGCCCAATCTGGGCGGCACGCTGCAGGCCAACGACTTGGCGCTGCGCTCGGTGGTCGATGGCTTTGAATTCGGCAATGGCCGCCTGCGCGCCAGCCTGGACGGCACGCGCATGCGCATCAGCGAGTTCTCGCTGCAGGGCGCGGGCGACAAAGGCACGGGCGGCAGCCTGAGCGCCCAGGGCGAAGCGGGCTTGATCGACGGCCAGATGCAGGCCAAGCTCGACGCCAAGCTGGAGCACCTGCGCGCCAGCATCCGCAGCGACCGGCAACTGACCGTTTCCGGCGACGTGCAGGCCAAGCTGCAGGGCGAGCTGGCCGACATCACCGGCAAGCTCACGGTGGATCAGGCGCGCATCGTCCT
>CAIYKK010000417.1 GCA_903926695.1 uncultured Burkholderiales bacterium | reverse complement strand
GGCGGCTGTTAAATCCAGCGTGCCGTCAGCCAGCACCGGCAGGTAATCAACCTGAACGCCGCCTTCGGCCAGCGCACGCGCCAGCTTCAGGTGGCCCGCGTGTTCCACGCTGCTGAACAGCACGCGCTGGCGCTCGGGCGGCGCTTTGGCCAGCAGGCCGCGCACCGCGAGATGATTGGCCTCCGTCGCGCCGCTGGTAAAAATCACTTCGACCGGCTTGCAGCCCAGAACGCGGGCGACGGTGGCGCGGGCGGCGGCGAGCGCCCGTTTGGCGTCCTGACCGGGGCCGTGCTGCGACGAGCTGTTGGCCCACAAACTGGACAGCACCGGCAGCATGGCCGCGATCACCTGCGGCGCGGGCGGCGTGGTGGCGTTGTGGTCGAGGTAAATCATGGAAGTGGCCGGTTCTTTGGAAACATCAAGCCGTCAGGGCCAGAACTGGCGTTCGCTGTCCACGCACAGCGCGTCGAGCACCGTGTCCAGCGGCTGGCCTTGCAGCCGTGTGCGCCAGACGCCAGCGGCGTGGTCACGCGCAGACAGGCTCCAGCCGCCCGCCGCGCCAGTGTCGTCGCCCGCGCCCGACGCGCCGGGCGTGAGCAGCGCAATGTCAATCAGCCCGCCGCCGGGATCGACGTTGCGCGAGCAGCACGGGCTTTGAATGCGAAAACTCTGCCCCTCGCGCAGCACCAGCGGCTTGACGTAGCGGTAGCGCACCCGCTGACGCAAGGCGCGCTTAAGGCGGAACATGATCAGATCGCCGACAGGATTAGCCGCTAACGCAGCCGCAGCTTCAGGCATGCCAGCGGTTGCAGCATCCATCGCAGACCTGGGCATCGGTGCCGCCCATGCTTCAGGCTCGGCGGCCACGTCGAAACCGCCCGCCTGCGCAGCAGACGCCAAGCCGGGCGTACACGCCCCTGTAAGAGCGTCGGCCTCATCGGGCGGGCGGGCGGTGTTCACACACCGTCCCCGGTTTCGGGCAGCAGGCCGTGCGGGGCGGGCACGAGTTCGATTTCCAGGCAGCCGACGACGCAGCCGTCGAACTCCACCAGATACACCGGCTCGTTCAACGCCTGCGCGTGGCCGATTTTGACGATTTCGCCGACCGCGCCGCGTGCGGCCAGCAGCGCGTTGGGGGCGCGCTCGGGGTGGCTACCGTCGTTGACCAGATCATCGAGCGCAATCACGCGCTGGCCCCAGGCGTAGGCGGGCTCGCGTGGCTCCAGACCCGGAAGGGCGTTGGCGGGGGCGATGGCAGTGTCGATAGCGTTCATGGCGATTCTCCGGTGGGCTTGGCGGAACCGAGCGTCTGCAGCGCGCCGGCCTGGATGCCGAGCTGCGCCAAAACGTCGTCGGGCAGGTTATCGAGCGTGCAGAGTTCTTTGGCGCGCATGCCGACGCGGTGGCCGGATTCGACAAAATCGACCGCGTAGATGTAGAACTGCTGCAAAAAAGTGTTGATGTTGATGACGTAGCCGATCTCGCCCTTGTGGACCAGCACCTCGCCGATGTCGCGGCCGTTGTAGGTGCCGTCGTTGCGGATCACCGAGCGGGCAATCACGCGCTCGCCGTATTTAAAACGCGGCGGAAAGGCCAGTTCGATTTCAGCGTCGTCGCGGTTGATATCAGCCATGAATGACTCCTAATGCGTGGGGTTGACGCGCCAGCCGCTCGGCGACGGCCAGGCGCACTTCGCAATCTTCATCGTCGCGCAGGGCGACGAGCACGGCGCTATCGCCGCGCTGGGCGACTTCCCAGCGCACGCGCCAATCTTCGTCCTGCACCAGACGCGTGAGCAGCGGCGCGGGCAGGCGCTGGGCGACGATCTGGCGCACTTCGGCTTCGGCGTCGTCGGCCATGCGCAGCAGCGCGGGCATTTCCAGCCGCTGGGCGACGCGTTTGCGCACGGCGCGGTCGGGGTCGCTGGCCATGACGGGCAAAATGACCAGCGGCAGGCGCAGCGCGACCAGCTCGCGCACGCCGTAATCGGGATCGTTGCGCAGGCCCGCGAGCGCGCTGGGCGAGAGGCGCTGGGCGACGCGGATGCGCACTTCGCGGTGTGGGTCGTTGGCCAGGCGTGAGAGTTGCGCCAGCGGCAGGCGCAGGGCAATTTGCAGGCGGACGGTTTCGTCCGGGTCGTCGATCAGCGCCAGCAGGCGGAACACGCTGGCGTGGCGCGCCGCAATGGCGCGCACTTCAAAATAAGGGTGAGCGAGTTGCGCGTCGCCCAGCGCCGGATGCCAGCGGAAAAAGCGGTCTATGCGCCGGGCGTAAATGTCTTGCAGGCAGGCGTGGCCGGGTTCGCAGCCTTGTTCGCCGGGCAGGGCACGCAGCGCTGAATAATCGCAGGCGGCGCAGTCAATCGGCCCGCCCTGCCAGTGCTGGGGTGCTATGTCGCCCGCCGGGGCGCGTGCGCTGCCGCCGGGCGTGTTCATAGCGCAGGCCCGCCGCCGCTCCAGCCGCGCACCGGGTAGGCGGCGAACTTGTCGGCATCGTCGCCCGCCTCGTGGCGGGCCAGCACCTGCGCCAGCAGCGCGCCGCCCAGGCAGTCTTGCGGATCGAGGCGGCGCAGCTCGCCCAGCAGCAGGCGCGCCTCTTCAAAATCGTCGAGGCGCAAATTTAAATACGCCAGCCCTTTGAGCGTGAACAGGTAAAAACGCACGGCGGCGTCGCCCTGCACGGCATCATCGCTGGGCGGCTGGTCGCCAAAATTGGGGCCGAGGGCGTTGCGGGCAATGGCGAGGGCGTCTTCGCCCGCAGCGCGGGCGTGGGCAAGCTCGTGGCCGTAAAAATAAAAGCGGTACAGCGCAATCACCGGCGCGGGGTGACGCGGCGCGGCGGCTCTGGCCTGCTCTAGCAGCGGCAGCGCCTCGTGCGGCAGATGGCGCAGCAGCCCGGCCTGTTGAATCAGCGCCTCGACCTGCGGGCTCAGGCCGCCGCCCAGAGCGCCGTCGGCAAAGGCCGCCAGGCTGCTGTCAAAACCCAGGCTGGCTGCGTCCATGATGCGGCTCTTGGCGGGTTAAATGCTCAGGAGGCCAGCGTCGGCGCGGGGCGGGCAATCGAGCTGAGCTCGATTTTCGTCACGCCGCTGGGCGCGGCGGGCGCGCCGGTTTCGGCGCTGCTGCAGGCGCAGGGCGCCTTGTTCGGGTTGATGAAGCTCAAGCCGGACTGGGTCGGCGTTTCGGTGAAGTCGATGGTCAACCCTTGGAGCATCAAGCGGCTTTCAGCGCCCAGAAACAGGCGCATGCCGTCGATTTCCAGCGTCTGCTCGCCGGTCTGGGGCGCGGCCTCGGCGCTGAACTCGGAGCTGTAGCCCGAGCAGCCGCCGGGGGTGACGCTCAGGCGGAAACCTGCGCCCGCGCCCAGGCCGGAAAAACGCACGATGCGCTGAATGAACTTCGCCGCAGCGGGGGTGATGGTGACGTTGGGCAGCATGGTGTTCCTTTGAGAAGCAGGTTCAGACTTTGACGATGCAGCCATCGACCGGGCAGACGGCCACGCACTGCGGCTCGTCGTAGTGGCCTTCGCAGTCGGTGCATTTTTTCGGGTCGATGATGTAGGTGCCGTTTTTCTCGCGGATGGCGACGTTCGGGCACTCTGGCTCGCAGGCGGAGCAGGCGGAGCAGGTGGAAGCGATGATCTTCATGGGCATGGTGGGTCTCCGGTTAAGGTTGGGGTCGGGGGAAAAATCAGGCGGCCTGGGCCACGCTGGTGAAAGCGCCCTGGCGGATTTGTGCGTCGCCACGGTTTTGATGGGTGACGGCGCCGCTGGCAATGCGGGCGCGGTAGTCGTTGAACCAGTCAAGCGCGGCTTTTTCGATGAACTCGCCGACGTACTGGTCCACCGGCTCGATTCCGGCGGCGGTCAGCTCGTCTTTCGGGCAGGCGCCGATCTTGGCGACCAGCACGGCGTGACAGTCGTTGATGGCGCGCACGACCGAGGGCAATTGCTCGTCGTCGCCCGCGCCGCCCTGGCAATACTGGTCCACGCGGCGGTGGCCGACAAACAGCGCTTCAGTCGCCGACACCTGAAACACCTGAAACTCGGTGACGTGGCCGAAGTGTTCGTTGACGCGCCCGCCGCCTTTGGTCGCCACGGCGACAAGGACTTGCAGGTCTTCAGAGACCTTGATGGCGCTGGCGGCGGCGAGGGCTTCCTGCTTGGCGGCGTGCTGGGCCTGGCGCTCGACTTCGACCTGATCTTGGTAGCTGCGGCGCTTGTCCAGGTCATAAACGACTTCCATCTGCTCCAGCTTGTCCAGCGTGAACTCTTCGCTGCGGTCTTCGCCCAGCAGGCCGACGGCATCGGCGCGGCACTGGCGGCAGTGGCGCATTAAATTGGCGCCGCCCATGCAGGCGTCCTGCACGGCTTTGAGTTCGGAAGCCGTCGGGCCGCGCTGGCCGGTCAGGCCAAACACCGTGCCGTGCTCGGCCTCGGAGATCAGCGGCATGATGTTGTGCAGGAAAGCGCCGCGCTTTTTGACTTCGCGGTTCACTTCAATCATGTGCTCGTCGTTGACGCCGGGAATCAACACCGAATTGACCTTGGTCAGCACGCCGCGCGCGGTGAGCATTTCCAGCCCAAGCATCTGGCGCTCGTGCAGGATGGTGGCCGCTTCAATGCCGGTGATGCGCTTGTGGTTCCAGAAAATCCACGGGTAAATTTTCGCGCCGATCACCGGATCGACCATGTTGATGGTGATGGTGACGTGATCGACGTTGTATTTGCAGATTTCATCGACCAGGTCGGGCAGCGCCAGGCCGTTGGTGGAAATGCACAGCTTGATGTCGGGCGCTTGCTCTTGGAGCATGCGGAAGGTTTCAAACGTCTTCGCCGGATTGGCCAGCGCGTCGCCGGGGCCAGCCACGCCAAGCACCGTCATCTGCGGAATCTCGCTGGCGACGGCGACGACTTTTTTCACGGCTTGTTCAGGCGTGAGCTTTTGGCTGACCACGCCGGGGCGCGATTCGTTGGAGCAGTCGTATTTGCGGTTGCAGTAGTTGCACTGGATGTTGCACGCCGGGGCGACGGCGACGTGCATGCGGGCGTAGTGGTGATGCGCTTCTTCGGAGTAGCAGGGATGGTTTTTGACCTTTTCCCAGATTTCCGGCGACATGTCGGCCGGGCCGTCGGAGGAGCCGCAGCTGGCCTTGTCCTCGCCGCCTTGGGAGTCGCAACCGCTGGCGCTTTGCGGCGCTTCAAGGGCCGCGCCCAGGGGTTTGATCTGGCCGATGCTGACATACGTCGTCGCGGGCATGGCGCCGGTAAGCGTGCTTGCTTGCATGGAAAAACCCTTTTCGCAGCCTACGGTGACCGCATGCGGGTTCTCTAGCTAAATTCATGCCACCTTAAAAATCCTTTGAAATCAAGGGTTTACAAAAATTGTCGGATGTCGCGCATGCGACACGGCGCACATTGTTGAAAAAGCCTTGTCAGTGATGCGACAAAGGCAACAAGCGCCGCGCAAGCGGTATAACCGTCTTTTTGCCCGGTGCTGGAAACCGAGAATGGGGAACTGGCCGGGCGGCAGCACACAAAGGCAAGCATGGCAACTTCAAAAAACAAGGCGGTCGATGTCCGCGCGCTGGCCGAGAAGGCGCTGGCCAAATCGCACACCCGCCAGCGCGACGAGCTGAGCGTGCGCCACGCGGCCGGGCAGCTCATCCTGTGGCCCGAGAGCGAGCGCGGCATTCCCAACGAGCTGGTGCGCTGCGCGGTGTTTTCCTCGCGCAACCGCAAGGAGCCGCGTGAGATGTACCGCGCCAAGGCGCCGCTGGTGGTGCCGGTGCTGGGCGGCGGCGAGGTGATTTACATCGGCGAGGAACTGCGCCAGGACGATGAAACCGTCTGGATGCAGCTGGTGCATCTGTCGAAGGTGGCGCGCTCGGAGTGGGTGTCGTTCACGCCGCACAGCTTTTTAAAAGCCATCAACTGGCCGAACAAGGGCGAAAACTACGCCCGGCTGCTGACTTCCATCCGGCGCCTGGCCACCAGTGGGCTGGAGGTGTACTCCAGCCGCTTTGACAAGGGCATGAGCACCAAGCTGATCGCCAAATACGAATACGCCAGAGGCCAGGATACGCCGTGGCGGGTGCAGGTGTTCGACAAGGACGACGAGCTGCTATTCCTGTTCGACAAACTCTACAGCCGCCTGGACTGGGAAACCCGCCTGGCCCTGCCCGGCGGCGTGGCGACCTGGCTGCACGGCTTTTTCTCCTCGCACCGCGAGCCGTTCGACCACCGGGTGGAAACGCTGGCCATCGGCGCCGGGCTCACGCTAGAAACCGACGAAGACCGGCTGCTGGACGAAGCGGCGCGCCAGTCCAAACGCAAGGAGCGCCTGCGCGAAGCCAAAAAGTCGCTCAAGCGTGCGCTGCAGGCGCTGCAGGAGACCGGTTTTCTGCTGGGTTTTGAGATTAGCCGGGCTGGGCTGGTCCATGTCGAGCGGGCGCCGAAAAAGAAAGATGATCCATGCGCCTTATCACTCCCGGTTTTGAGCGCGTTTTGACGCTTTTTTGGTCCCGCGACCGGTTCAGTCAGGCATACGACTTAAGACCCCCGGCGATACGACTTAAGACCCCCGGAAAAATCGCGTTTTTCACGTTTATACGACTTATGACCCCCGCCCATACGACTTATGACCCCCGGCACTACGACTTATGACCCCCGGAAGTACGACTTATGACCCCCGGCGCTGTTTTGCTAAGCTGTTGATTTATATAGGTTTTTTGTAGTTATCCACAGCCCTATAACCTTCTTTAACCTTATCTTTAACCTCTTTCTTAACCCTGGCGTTCTGCGCGATTTTTAGCTCCGTTCTTTCAATCGAAGGCAAAAAATGAGGAACCAGACCCCGGCAGGAGCCTGATTCCTCATTTGACAAGTGATCTGGCAAAACAGCCAAAAACCCAAGCCCGTGGCGAAATGAACACCTGCAGGCAAATCAGCTAACCCCCCGGCCCCCTCTACACGAGGGGGAGAAAAACCAGGCCGACCAGAAAAAAAGGCTTTTCGTCATTCCGTGTGAAACTTGTCATGGAGAATACGCTCCTGTAGGCGCGGATGATGTGCGCTGTTTAACCGGATGAGGAGAGTTGGAAATGAGTGTTGCCGTCGAATCTCTGTTCACCAGTCAAACCTGCCCATG
>CAIYKK010000416.1 GCA_903926695.1 uncultured Burkholderiales bacterium | reverse complement strand
GCTCCCCGATCGCTGCTACGCGACCACGTACAAGACGATCATCGAGGACTGCAGGCAACACGGCGCCTTGGACCAGACCACGATGGGCAGTGTGCCAAACGTGGGCTTGATGGCGCAGCAGGCCGAAGAGTACGGCTCGCACGACAAGACGTTTGAAGTGGCGCAGGACGGCGTGGTCAACATTGTTGATATCGCCACCGGCGAAGTGCTGCTGAGCGAGAACGTCGAAGCGGGCGACATCTGGCGCATGTGCCAGGTCAAGGACGCGCCAGTGCGCGACTGGGTCAAGCTGGCCGTGACGCGTGCGCGCAACTCCGGCATGCCCGCCGTGTTCTGGCTGGACCCGTACCGCCCGCACGAAAACGAGCTGATCAAGAAGGTTCAAACCTACCTGAAAGAGCACGACACGACCGGTCTGGACATCCAGATCATGTCGCAAGTGCGCGCCATGCGCTACACGCTGGAGCGCGTGATCCGTGGCCTGGACACCATCAGCGTGACCGGCAACATCCTGCGCGACTACCTGACCGACCTGTTCCCGATCATGGAACTGGGCACCAGCGCCAAGATGCTGTCCATCGTGCCGCTGATGGCAGTCGGCGGCATGTACGACACCGGCGCGGGCGGCTCCGCGCCCAAGCACGTTCAGCAATTGGTGGAAGAAAACCCCCTGCGCTGGGATTCGCTGGGCGAGTTTTTGGCGCTGGCCGTGTCGCTGGAAGACCTGAGCCTCAAGACCGGCAACTTCAAGGCCAAAATCCTCGCCACGACGCTGGACGAAGCCACCGGCAAGCTGCTGGACAACCGCAAAGGCCCATCGACCCGCACCGGCGAGCTGGACAACCGTGGCAGCCACTTCTACCTGTCGATGTACTGGGCGCAGGCCTTGGCCGCGCAAACGCAAGACCCTGAACTGCAGGCGAAGTTTGCACCGCTGGCCGCCACGCTGGCCGAGAACGAAGCGCAAATCGTCGCCGAGTTCAAGGAAGTGCAAGGCAAGCCCGCCGACATCGGCGGCTACTACCTGGCCGACGCTGAAAAGGTCAAGGCCATCATGCGCCCAAGCGCCACGTTCAACGCCGCGTTGAAGGCTGCCGCGCAGGGCTGATAGCCCCCAGCCAGACGGGCCTGCACAACGCTGCAGGTTCGCGCTGACCCCTAACATCCCCTGATGCTCTGCGCGTCAGGGGATTTTTTTATGCCCGGCTACAGCGCCCTGCGACACTGCCGCCAGATGGCGGGATGCTGCTGGAACAAGTCACTGAAGGGGAATATTGCCTGACCCCTGTCGCTCAGGCACCAGGCCAGCAGGCCGTGGTCATCGGCATTTTTCAGCTCACCCATCAAGGCCGGGGCCGCAATGACGCCCCCGCGCAAAGCCCGCCGGACGATCTCACCCAGATGGCGCAGCGTCTTCAGATAACCGGCGGACAGGGCTTCGCGCTGGTCCAGCTGGAGCACTTCCACGGTCGCCGCGCCTTTGGCCGACCAGTCATTCAGGGCCAGATCAAACCGCGCTGTGATATTGCCTGTGTCGGGGTCAAAGTCCAGATGCCTCCACGGGTCTTCCCGCGTGGGGTCGATCAACAGGGGCAGCCTGCCGGACAGGGGAAACTGGTTGCCCTTGAAGCGCCCGCACTCGGTACAGCACAGCAACAGGTTGGGCCAGTCGTACATGCGCTGGGGGTAGTTCGCTTTCGGTCGGAAATGCTCGATGTCCGCGCCGTGCGAGTCCAGGCAATACATGCAGCGCTGGCGTGGTCCCATCATGGTTTGCAGCGTTGCCACCACCGTTTTGAGCGACTGAGTCTGCCGGGCGCTTTTCCAGTCGCTCTCGATGGTCAGTGCGCTCTTTTTGTGTTTTTCATTCGCCGCCGATTGGCGGCTGCTCAAGTAATCTTGCGCCGCCTTGGGCAAGGCGGTTCGCTGGATACGCCGCATGGGTTACGGCTCCTCGCTCGTCACGGCAAACAGCTGGAGCTGCCCGACTTCGATAAGCTCGTCCTTGCTGAGCTTGGCGCCTGAACGCTGTTTGCTCATCAGCCTGGCGTATTGAGCGCGCCCTTCCACTGCTCTGGGCGAGCGTGTGTTTTTCAGGCCAAACGCTGCTGTCAGCAAAATGGTGTCGGGCCGGGAACTGATGACTTTTTTGTATTCGTCCTGCATCAACGCACGGGGCTGATCATCCCCGCCCGGCTCCGGCAAGACAAACAAACCGTTTTCGTCAGCCGCCTGGCAAATGATGGGGCTGTGCGTCGTCACCAGAAACTGAATTTTGGGGAAATGGCTTTTCAACCAAAAGCCTATTTTTTGCTGCCATTCGGGGTGCAGATGGGCATCGATCTCGTCGATCATGACCACGCCGCCTTTGACAATCCGAAGTTTTCCCTCGGCGTCCCGCTCTGTCAGCCCGTCGATGCCGTAGGCGGTGATCAGGTGCCTCAAGATATCCGCCAGCAAGGCCAGCGCCGCCCGGTAGCCGTCGCTCATATCGCTCCAGGCCAGTTGCAGGCCGTGGCGGTCTTTGAGCCACAAGCCATCTGAATCGACGCGATCCACGGTAATGTGGTTGGGCATCAGGTCGTCGCACAGGATTTCCAGCAGCAAGTCCAGCTGATCACTTTCAGCTTCTTTCTTTTCGAGTTTTTTGTGATTCAGGCTGCGCAGCCACTGATCCACCTCAGACAGCGAAGCGGCTTCCTGAAACAAGGTGACAAACCGCTCTGTGGTGGCGCCCACCATCAAGCGCGTGGCTTCCGGGGAAGTGCCAAAAACCCGCCGAAAAGGCCCATAGCCACATGAAAACCAGCCATGCGCATCGGCAGACCAAAGACCGCGCCGGGCCGTTTTCTGGGAATCAATGACTTCGACAGTCGTTTCTTTGCCGGCATGTTTCAACACAATCGTCGCCGGGAAATTCTTGTAGGCCGTCTTTCCTCCGCCAGAAAAATCGTCCACGCCCTTCTCGGGAGCAATCGTCAGTTCAATGCGTCCTTCCGGCTCTGCGGCACCTTCCCGTATCCAGCGATGAAAGCTGGACTGCAAGGCGCGGGCGGTGTCTTTGCCAGTCAGCGCGACCGCAACCGCCTTGAGCAAAGTGCTCTTTCCCGAACCGTTGTCGCCGGTGAAAACCGTCCATCCGGCATAACTACCATCCGGTCTTTCAAGGTTGAACTTCAGGTTTTCAAATCCTCGAATGTTCTTGAGTTCTATCTGGTGGACATACATAAAAGAGCCGATCAAAGTTTCAGCCATGAATTATGAAGCTTGCCCCAACCGTCCATTGAAGGGCGATTTTTTGGGCACAATAGGCGCCTGCAACAGCAGGCACACATCGGGAAACGCTTTTCAGCGCATGATTTTCGATTTCCCCCTCGCCAAAGGGCTGCAGGTATATCAACCCACCTGTATGCTCATACTCACATTGAGCAATCGCACAGACCCACTTATGTCCGGCCATGCGCCGACACCATCAGGAGCCATTAATGCCCCCTTCAACCCCCTCTTTTTTCAAACGCGTTTCCATTGCTTTTGGCGCGTTTTTCGGCAGCTTGTCTGACGCGGATTACGCGGGCCGCGTTGCCAGCGTGCGCGAAGCAGCGCCTCAAACCGCCACGCCGCCAGCGCCGGTTGTGCCAGTTGCACCAGTTCCGGTTGCGCCCGCCGCCGTGCCAGCACCCGCCCAGCCCCAGCCAGCCAGCCCCGACGCGGCCCTGCAACTGCTGGCCCTGCTGCAGCGCGAAGCCCGGCTGATCGACTTCACCCAGGAAGACCTGAGCGCCTATACAGACGCCGACATCGGCGGGGCGGCCCGCCTGGTGCATGAAGGCTGCGTGAAAGTGCTGCGCGAGCATTTCACCCTCGCGCCCGTGCGCAGCGAAGCCGAAGGCAGCCGCATCACGCTCGAAGCCGGTTTTGACGCGCAGGCGATTCGCCTGACCGGCAACGTCGTGGGCGCCGCGCCATTTAAAGGCAGTCTGAGCCACCGGGGTTGGCGCGCCACCGAAACGCGCCTGCCCAAACTCGCGCCCGGCCACGACGCCAGCGTACTGGCCCAGGCGGAGGTCGAACTGTGAACGCCGCCAAAACCAAAGCGGCCAGCGCAGCGAACCCGAAAAACTCCGCCAGCCCCGCTACCGCCGAAAACGCCACTTCTACCGCCAACCCCGCCGCCGCTGAAAGCGCAGCCCCCGCCGAGAACACCACCGCCAGCGCCCAAAACGGGCCAAAGTTCTCCATCGGCATCGACCTGGGCACCACGCACTGCGCGCTGGCCTATGTGGACATCGCCGCCAGCGACGGCGAAAAAACCGTCCACGGCGTACTGGACATTCCGCAACTCAGCGCACCCGGCGCGACTGACAACCTGCCGCTGCTGCCGTCTTTCCTCTACCTGCCGCTCGCTGACGAATTGGCCGCAGGTGATTTAGCCCTGCCTTGGAACGCAACGCAGGATTTCGCCGTCGGCGAATTCGCCCGTACACGCGGCGCGCTGACGCCGATCCGGCTGGTCTCCAGCGCCAAAAGCTGGCTCTGCCACCCCGGCGTGGACCGGCGCGCCGCCATCCTGCCCGCCGACGCGCCGCCCGAAGTGGCCCGCGTCTCGCCGCTGCAAG
>CAIYKK010000415.1 GCA_903926695.1 uncultured Burkholderiales bacterium | reverse complement strand
GGTAGCGAAGCGCACGGAAATTGTCGGCGGCGGGATGGGACGATCCGCTTAGCCCGCCGAATTGCATCTTCATTTTATGCGCCGTCTGCCAGGTGCGGATGATGACTTCGCCCACGCGCCCCATCGCCTGGCTGTCGCTGGACATCATGCTGATGGCGCCCAGGTCGTGCAGGATGTCTTCGGCGGCAATCGTCTCTTTGCGGATGCGGCTTTCGGCAAAGGCCAGGTCTTCGGCAATGCTGGCGTCCAGATGGTGGCAGACCATCAGCATGTCCACATGCTCGTCCAGCGTGTTGACGGTGTAGGGCATGGTCGGATTCGTCGAGGATGGCAAAAAGTTGGCCTGCCCGACGACGCGCAAGATATCCGGTGCATGGCCGCCGCCCGCGCCTTCGGTGTGGAAGGCGCACAGGCTGCGGCCCTTGGTCGCGGCGATAGTGTTTTCAACAAAGCCCGATTCGTTCAGCGTGTCGCTGTGAATGGCGACTTGCACATCGGTTTCTTCGGCCACATCCAGGCAGTTGCTGATAGCGGCGGGCGTCGTGCCCCAGTCTTCATGCAGTTTCAGGCCAATCACGCCCGCGTTGATCTGCTCGTGCAGCGCGGCGGGCAGGCTGGCGTTGCCTTTGCCCAGAAAACCCAGATTCATCGGGAAAGCGTCCGCCGCCTGCAGCATGCGCTCGATGTTCCACGGGCCGGGCGTGCAGGTCGTGGCAAAGGTGCCGGTGGCTGGTCCCGTGCCGCCGCCCATCATCGTCGTCACGCCCGAGGTCAAGGCTTCCTCAATCTGCTGCGGGCAAATGAAATGAATGTGCGAGTCGATGCCGCCCGCCGTCACGATCATGCCTTCGCAGCTGATGATCTCGGTGCCGGGGCCGATGACGATGTCCACGCCCGGCTGAACGTCCGGGTTGCCCGCTTTGCCAATCGCGGCGATGCGCCCGGCTTTGAGGCCGATGTCGGCTTTCACGATGCCCCAGTGGTCGAGGATCAGCGCGTTGGTCAGCACTGTGTCCATCGAGCCTTGCGCGTTGGTTTGCTGCGACTGCGCCATGCCGTCGCGTATGGTTTTGCCGCCGCCGAATTTGACCTCTTCGCCGTAGCTGCCTGCGCGCAGCGTGTAGTCGGCTTCGACTTCAATCAGCAAATCGGTGTCGGCCAGCCGCAGCCGGTCGCCCACCGTGGGGCCGAAGATTTCTGCGTAAGCGCGTCTGCCAATGGTGGCCATAAAACCTGCTTTCGATGCGCCCTGAGCCGGTTGAAGGAGGGGCGCTAGTTTTGTTGCGTGAAGTGTGACAAGGGCTTTGATCGACTTGGCCCGGACGGTTTAAAGCGCGCCCTGCACCAGGCCGCGAAAGCCGAACACCTGCCGCGCCCCGGCGTAATCGACCAGCTCGACGGTGCGCTGCTGGCCCGGCTCAAAGCGCACGGCTGTGCCGCTGGCAATGTTCAGCCGCATGCCGTGGGCCGCCTGCCGGTCAAAGCCGAGGGCGGCGTTGGTTTCGGCAAAGTGGTAATGTGAGCCGACTTGAATCGGCCGGTCGGCGGTGTTTTGCACCACAAGGGTGAGCGTGCGCCGGCCTGCGTTTAAAACGTGGTCGGGGCCGTCGGTGATGAGTTCGCCGGGAATCATGGCGCGTCCTTTCAAGCCAGACGGGCCAGCAGCGTCATGCCGAACACGGCCACGCCAGCGCCAGCGGCGCGGGGCAGCCAGACCGGAGCGCGGCGCAGCGCCCAGCCCAGCCCCAGGCCGCTGGCATGCAGCAGCACGGTGGCGCTCAGCATGCCCGCCAGCGCGAAGGCGGCATTCATATTGCCCGCCAGTTCCTGACCGTGCGCCAGTCCGTGAAACAGCGCAAAGCCGCCCGCCAGCAGCGCCGCTGCGCCGCCGCTCAAACGCCAGCGCGTGATGACCAGCAGCCCGCTGACCAGCAGCGAGGCGGCAATCATCGGCTCAACGGCGGGCAATTGAACGCCCAGCATTCCCAGCACCGCGCCGACCAGCAGCATCGCCGCAAAACCCAGCGGCCCGGCCAGCAGCGCAGGCCCGGCCCGGCGCGCCGCCAGCGCGCTCCACAGGCCGATGGACACCATTGCCGCCAGATGATCCACGCCGCTCAATGGGTGAAGAAATCCCGCCAGAAAAGCCGGATGGGCGTGAGCCTCCACGCCGGTATGGGCGGCAGCGGCCAGCGGCAGCGCGGCCGTCAGAGTTAGCAACAAGCGGGGCAGGCAAGAAGTTTTTGAGAAAAAACGCACGGTGTTCTCCTGAAAGGAATTTTTTTGAAATGAAAAGGCGGGTTCAGACAATGGGCTGATGCACGGTCACCAGCTTGGTTCCGTCGGGAAAAGTCGCTTCGACCTGGATGTCGGAGATC
>CAIYKK010000414.1 GCA_903926695.1 uncultured Burkholderiales bacterium | reverse complement strand
TACCTGCGCATGTCCAAACTCAAGCACTTGCCGGGCAATCCCTTTGAACCGGCAGCGGCACAGGCCTCCGGGCTAATCCACCGCTGTGCCTGATGTCAAGTTCCATACGAAACGGCATAGAGCCAAATTTAGAAGCTGCATGAGCGCGATGAATGCCGCGTCATTTGAGGCGCTGTATTCGGCTTTTTCGCGCATTCAGGTGCAGCGCACCTGGGATGGCATCATGAACGTGCCCGTGCGCCTGGACGACGTGGTGCTGGCCGAAATGCTCTGGGCCGCGTTTAAATCGCTGTTCACCAGCGTGGTGATTCTGGGCGTGATGCTGGCGCTGACGCGCAGGCGGTTTCGGGGCTGAGGGTGACGGGTGCCCGGTCGCGGGGAAACCCCGATAGATGTATCATTTTTGTAACATACACTATCATTTCAATGATGTGACAAAATGCAACAAATGCCAGGTTTCTTTGTAAGAAACTCAAAATAATTAAGTCCTTCAACCAGTTCAGGACGCTCTAGCCCCAGCGTCCACCGGCGCGCAGAGCCTGGCGCCGCCTGAGAACCTGATAAAAACAGTTTTTTCTTTCCCTGCGCGGTAGTGCTGCTGGCGCATTGCCCCGCCCGGCTGCCTACACAATCAGAAGGGTGCCGGCCAGCCGCTGCAAAGCGGCCAGCAACGGCCAACTGGCGCGCAATTTGAAAAAATTGGCCCGGTGTGGAGACAACATTTTCAAACAAGAAAGATTTCATCATGCCTTTGACCCCCTCAAAAACCATTCAGCGCCGACTTGGCCTGCTGGGCGCGAGCCTGCTGAGCTGGCCGGCCAGCGCCGTGCTGGCGCAGCAAGCCGCCCCGGCGGCCCCAGCCCCGGCTCCGACCCCGGCCTCTACCGCCATCCGCATCGGGGTGATTGCGCCGCTGACCGGGCCTTCGGCTGATTTCGGCGTGCCCATGCTGAACGGCATCAAGCTGGCGGTGGACGAAATCAACACGGCAGGCGGTTACCTGGGCCGCAAACTTGAACTACTGATCAGGGACGACGAGGCCAATCCAGACAAAGGCCGCAAGGTGTCCGAGGAGCTGATCGCGCAAAAAATCAACGTGGCCATCGGCTTTTGCAACACGGGCGTGGCGGCCAAGTCGCTGGATGTATTTCAGAACAACAAAATCCCGCTGATCATTCCCTGCGCGACCGGCACCAGCCTGACCGCGACCTACCCCGGCCCGGACAGCTACATTTTCCGCACCTCGGCCAAGGACGCCATTCAGGCCACGTTTGTGGTGGACGACATCGTCAAGCGCGGCTGGACCAAAGTCGCCGTGTTTGCCGACAACACCGCTTACGGCGAGTCCGGCCTCAAAGACGTGGTGGCCGCTCTGGCCCGGCACAAACTTGCGCCGGTGTCCGTGGCGCGCTTTGCCCTCGGCGTTAAAGACCTGACAACCGAACTCAAGGCCGCGCGCGACGCCGGGGCCAACGCAGTGTTTAGCTACAGCCTCGGCCCCGAGAGCGTGGTGATCGCACGCGGACGCAAAGAGCTGGCCTGGAAAGCGCCGCAGGTCGGCCCGTGGGGGCTGAGTTTTCCGGCCTATGTGAATGTGGCCAAAGATGCAGCCGAAGACACGCTGATGGCACAAACCTTCATCGTCGAGCAGCGCGGCAATGAGCGCCGCACGGCCTTTTTGAACAGCTACTCGTTCAAGTACGCCCAGAAAAGCGTTCCGGCCTCGATTCCCGCCGCGCAGGCCTATGACAGCACTTACCTGTTGCTTTACAGCCTGTTCGGCCTGCGCGAAACACAGGTCAGCGGCTCGGCCATCAAGGCGTCGCTGGAAAACCTGGAAAAGGTGTACCACGGCGCCGTCGCCACCTACGACCATCCGTTCAGCCTGAGCGACAAGGACGCGTTCACGACCAACATGCTGCTGATGGGCACCGTCAAGGGCGGCGTGGTGACCTACGCCTACCCGGCGGACATCAAACGCAACGTGTTTACGCAGCGCAAGCAGTGACGCGGCGGCGGCCACCGTGCCGCCACCTGTTGACAGCATCCGCACAAAAAAAGCCCCGCCAGTCCTGCGACTGCGGGGCTTTTTCCATGACGGCGCCAGGGCCGTCAGAGCGAACCGGTTTATTGCTTGACAGCCTCGACCTGAATCACCAGGCGCACGTCTTTCGGGAAGCCGTAGGCGATGCCGTAGCTCAGGCCAAACGCCGTGCGGTCAATCGTGGTTTCAAAGTCGCCGCCGCACACTTCGCGCTTGAGCATGGGGTTTTGGTAGCAGGTGAACTGATTCGCTTTGAGCGTCACGGGCTGGGTTTTGCCCAGCAGCGTCAGATTGCCGGTGACTTCAGAAACCTTGTCGCCGTTGAAAACGAACTTGTCGGACACGAACTTGATCGTCGGAAACTTGGCCGTGTCAAACATGTCGGCGCTTTGCAGGTGCTTGTCAAAAGCGGCGGTGCCGGTGTTGATGGACGTGGTGTCAATCGTGACTTCGACCTTGCCGGTCTTGGCGGCGCGGTCGAGTTGCACGGTGCCTTCTTTTTTGTCAAAGCGGCCCCGGTTGACGCTGGCACCGAAGTGGCTGATTTCAAACGTCGCAAAAGTGTGCGTCGGGTCAATCGCGTAGGTGGCGGTTTCGGCGTTGGCCGCGCCAGCAAACAGGGCGGCCACAGCGGCCAGGGTCAGAAGGGAT
>CAIYKK010000413.1 GCA_903926695.1 uncultured Burkholderiales bacterium | reverse complement strand
GGTCATCCGGTTCGCGCAGTAAGAAATGACTTAGTCGCTCCAACCAGTTTGGTTTTTCTGCTTCAGCCATGATATTTGCTCTCGTTTTCCATTAAGTATGAAAGATTATTCGCTATCAGCATAAGGGTCTGCATAGCCTAGTTTCGTTAAGATTTCTGTTTCTACACTTTCCATCAAGTCAGCTTGCGCTGCAACCTCGTGGTCGTAGCCATGGGCGTGCAAAACGCCGTGCGCTGTCAAATGCGCAAAGTGTGCTTCCAAGGACTTGCCTTGATCCTTGGCTTCCTTTGCCACTACGGGTGCGCAAATCACAATGTCCGCCATGATGAATGGCTCTTCCGCCAATGGGAAGGTCAGCACATTGGTCGCGTAATCCTTTTGGCGGTAGGCCTTGTTGAGTTCGCGGCCCTCGGCCTCGTCCACAATCCGCAGGGTGATCTCGCTGTCGACGCGGATGGTATTCCTTGCCCAGCGTTTGAACTGCGTGATCGTTGGCAGGCCAGCGAGCTCGCTGGCGTATTGCACTTCCATAGAAAGCGTCGGTTGTTTACTCATGTTTGTGATGTTTCGGGTCGTGTGGTTGTGCGTGTTTAGTCGCATCATACTTCTCGTAGGCGTTAACGATTTTTTGCACCAGAGGATGGCGTACCACGTCCTCGGATAGGAAATGTGTGAACGCGATGCCCTTGATGTCTTTTAGCACCTGCTGCGCCTCGACCAGGCCACTTTTTTGGCCGCGCCCCAGGTCGATTTGTGTCACGTCGCCCGTGATCACCGCCTTGGTGCCAAAACCAATGCGGGTTAAGAACATCTTCATTTGTTCGGGCGTGGTGTTCTGCGCCTCATCCAAAATAATAAAGCTTTGGTTAAGCGTTCTGCCGCGCATGTAAGCGAGCGGCGCGATTTCAATGGCGCCGCGTTCAAACATTTTGTTCACGCTGTCATAGCCACCCAAGTCGTAGAGTGCATCGTATAGGGGACGTAAGTACGGGTCTACCTTTTGTGACAGGTCGCCAGGCAAGAAGCCTAAGCGTTCGCCCGCCTCAACCGCAGGGCGGACGAGGACGATCCTCTTGACCTTGTCGCGCGTGAGCGCATCCACCGCACAGGCCACGGCGAGATAGGTCTTACCCGTGCCTGCTGTGCCGGTGAGGGTGACGAAGTCAATCTCTGGATCGGTGAGCAAGTTCATTGCGAAGTTTTGTTCGCGGTTGCGCGTGGTCACGCCCCAGACGGCGTTTTTCAGGTGCGTGTAGTCCTTGAGGGTTTTCAGCACCGCCGTTTTGCCCTGAATTTCGGTGACGCGGGCGTACAGCGACGGCTCGCCGGGCGCTTCAAAAAACGCAAACTGGTTGATCAAGAGGCTGGGTACAACCGGGCCGCTGATGCGGTAGAAGGTGTGGCTGCCTTGCTGCCAGCTTTCAATGGTTTTGCTCTGACGCGTCCAGAAGTCGGGCGGCAGGGCCAGCGCGCCGGAGTACAGCAGGTCGCCGTCTTCGAGCACCTTGTCGTTCTGGTAGTCGTCGGTGGCCAGGCCCAGCGCACGCGCCTTGACGCGCATGTTGATGTCTTTGGACACCAGCACCACTTCACGCGGCGCATGCTCTTTACGCAACGCTTCGACCACGCCGAGGATCTGGTTGTCCGCCTTGCCCTGCGGCAGGCTCATCGGCAGGGTGTAGTCGAGCACCTTGGTCTGGAAAAACAGGCAGCCGCCCGCTTCCGGGTGGCCGGTGGTGTCGAGCTTGAGGCCGGTGCCGATGTCGTCGCCATTGGCACCCGCGAGCGCGTCGAGCGTGCGGCTGGTCTGGCGCGCATTGCGGGCGACTTCTGTCATGCCCTTTTTATGGCCGTCGAGCTCTTCGAGCACGATCATGGGCAGGAAAATGTCGTGTTCTTCAAAGCGGAACAGGCACATCGGGTCATGCAGCAGCACATTGGTGTCCAGCACAAACAGCTTGGCCGGCCCGTTGACCTTTCGCTTCTTCGTTTTGGCGGCACTCTCAGGCGCCACGGGCGCTACGTCG
>CAIYKK010000412.1 GCA_903926695.1 uncultured Burkholderiales bacterium | reverse complement strand
TTGCTAGCAGAGGGTGTGCGGGCCTGTCCAAATGGGTATGCCCCAGCGCACAGTCAGAAATCGACCACAGACCCGTCCATTAGGGTCACGATTCGATCAACGGACACCTTCTTCACGAACAGCAGCCTAACGGTAAGCGCCCAGCCATGGCACCTTGATTTTGCTATGCAAAATATGCTGCAGTTTGACGAAAGCGTTCAGGCCACCAGTTCCCAGCGATGGGGCAACAACTCGTCGATACGGCTGTTGAGGTGTCCGGGCAGGCGCGTCAGTACGTCCTTGAGGTAGGCCCACGGGTCGTGACCGTGCATTTTGGCGGACTGCACCAGGCTCATGACGACAGCGGCGCGCTGACCGGCGAGTTCGCTGCCTGCGAATAACCATGCTTTTCTTCCCATTGCCCAAGGGCGCATGAGATTTTCAATGTGGTTGTTGTCGATATCCACGTTGCCATCAAGCAGGTACGCCGTCAGTGCCCTCCAGCGCTTGAGGCTGTAGTCGATGGCGCCAGCGATGGCGCTGCCGTCGGGCACGCGCTGGCGCTCCAGGCGCAGCCAGGCGTGCAGTTCCTCGCAAAGCGGTGCGGCCCGCGCCTGGCGTACAGCCAGGCGGTCGCGCTCTGGCAATTCCCGCACTTCCTTCTCGATTCGATACAGCCAGGCGATGCGCTGCACGGCCTGGGTGGCCACCGGGCTCTGGTTTTGCTTGATGAGTTCGTCGAACTTGCGCCTGGCGTGCGCCATACAGCCCGCCTCGATGCGGGTCTCTAGCGCGAGGACGCTCTCGTAGACCTTGTAGCCGTCGCACACCAGCGTGCCTGACCAGCCTTTGAGAAATTCGACAGGGTACTTGGCTGCCCGGCCAATGCAAAAGTCATACACCACGCCTGGCAGCACGTCAAAGCTGCTGCGCGCATACGCCCAGATGTAGGCGCGTTTGGTCTTGCCCGAGCCCGGGTCAAGCATGTTGACCGGCGTCTCATCGGCGTGCAGGACCGCCGCGCCGAGCACGAAGGCGCGGTGCGCCTCATAGAGCGGCATTAAACCGGCGCCGGCCCGCCCAGACCAGGCTGCCAGCGTCGAGCGCGGCGTATGCACGCCCGAGCGCGCGTTGATTTGCTCTTGGCGGTAGTAGGGAAGGTGGTCCACGAAGCGGCCCACCAGGGTGTGGGCAATCAATCCCTCGGCGGGCATGCCCTTGTCGATGATGTGCGGCTCGACCGCCTCTTGCACCAGCACCTGGCAGCACTTGCAGGCCCACTTGCCCCGGATGTGGCGATGCACGAAGAACTGGGCGGGCATGATGTCGAGTTTCTCACTGATGTCCTCGCCCACGCGCACCATCGGCTGGCCGCAGCCGCAGGTGGTGCTTTCGGGCTCGTGACGGTGCTCCACGCGCTGCAGGTGTGCGGGTAGCGTCTGGCGCCGGGGTTTGCACGGAGCAACCGGTTCAGCTGGTGCGGACTCGCCCCGCGCGGCGCGTTGCCCCTGCAGTGCTTCGAGCTGGGCCTCCAGGCTGGCCTGGTCAGCGGCCAGCGTTTCCTCGAACAAATCGCGCTGCTGCGCGTTCATGCGCTCGGTGCGCGCCCCAAAGCGCCAGGCCTTCAGGCGCGCGAGCTCGTGCATGATGCGCTCGATGCGCAGGTCGCGCAGCACGATGGCCTGCGCCTGGGCGTCGATGTGCCGGCTTTGTTCGCCGATGCGCGCCAGCATCTGCGTGGCCATGTCGGCCAGCGCGGCCAAGTCCAGACCCCTGAGGTCCTGGGCTTGGAGTTCGTCGATGCTGGGCATACCTGCAGTGTGCACGGCAAAACTGCTGCGCGCCATTGGGGCATGTGCCGATTGCCTTCTCTGTGCGGGCAGCTTGTGCTGCCGGGCCATCTACATGCGCGTAATCACCTGCATCTGCTCCAGCCGCTGCCAGGGCAGGCCCAGCACCAGGGCATCGAATTGCGGCTGTGTCAGCGTCAGCGGCGCTGCTGCCTCAGACGCTTGGCGCGGCCAGGCAAAGCGGCCCTGGTTCAGGCGCCGGGCCGCGCACCACACGCCAAAGCCGTCATGCACGAGCAGCTTGATGCGCGTGGCCCGCGCGTTGGCGAACAAGTAGCCGTGGTGTGCCTGCGCGCAGCCGAACACCTGAACCACCTGGGCGAGCAGCCGCTCGGGTCCGGCGCGCATGTCCACGGGGGAAGTGGCCAGCCACAGCGCGTCGATGCGAATCACCGCAGCCACTCGCGCAGCCAGGCCGCGCACTCGCCGCCACATTGCACGGGCCAGCTCACCGTGACAGTGGCCGCCCCGGGGCGGCGCACCTCCACGCGGATTTCTGGCAAAGCCGTCGCAGCCGGCACTGGCATTTGCACTGCAATGAACTCGGCGCCTTGCCCGGCCCTCAGCGCGCCATGGCTGCCAGCGTCTTCACGCAGCCAGCGGTACACCACGTTGGCGTTCAATCCGCTGCGCAGCGCTATCGCGGCAACGGATGCACCAGGCTGACGGCAGGCCTGAAGCACCTCGGCCCTGAATTGCGCGCTGTGCGTGCGCCGCACCACTCTCTTCGTTTCCATAGTGTCCACTTGTTTGTTTCGTGGACACTATGTTTGCCCGCTTTGTCACCCTTCTCAAGATGGCATAGCCAGCCGCTTACTTTCCAGCAGTGAGCGTGCAAGCTGCGAAGACGAATCTCATCTACATATAGAATCAATACGCCACCTTGAAGGTCGGCGAATCCTCGGGCCGGGAGCCGCGTCGGTCGTAGACGCGGGTGGTGCTGATGCTCGCGTGGCCCAGCCACTCCTGGACCTTGGCGATGTCGGCGTTGTGCTCCAGCGCGCTGGTCGCTGCCGTGGCGCGCAGCGCGTGCGGCCCCATGTTCTCGCCGGTGATGCCGAGCTGGTCCATATAACG
>CAIYKK010000411.1 GCA_903926695.1 uncultured Burkholderiales bacterium | reverse complement strand
GCGGCGCGGATGTCCTGCACCACCGGCAGGGCGTGAACCACGTCACCCAGCGACGACAGCTTGACCAGGAGAATTTTCATTCAACCGCTCAATGCGCGGCGGCGGCAAAGCTGGCGTCGGGCTTGACACTGCGCAGCAGCGCCAGCATGTCGGCTTCGATGCGCACAAGCGCTTCTTCGGTGTGACCTTCAAAACGCAGCACCAGCACCGGCGTGGTGTTGGAAGCGCGAATCAGCCCGAAGCCGTCCGGCCAATCGACGCGCACGCCGTCAATCGTCGAGATTTTGGCCGGTTCTGGAAAGCTGGCGGCTTTGATCAGCGCTTCCACGGCGGTGTGCGGCTCGCCTTCGGCGCAGGCGACGTTCAGCTCGGGCGTGCTGAAGCTGGTCGGCAGCGCGTTGAGCACCTCGCCCGCATCCGGCGCTTTGCTGACGATTTCCAGCAAGCGGCAACCGGCGTAAGTGCCGTCGTCAAAGCCGTACCAGCGCTCTTTGAAGAAAATATGGCCGCTCATCTCGCCGCCCAGCGGGGAATCGACTTCTTTCATCTTGGCTTTGATCAGCGAATGGCCAGTTTTGAACATCAGCGCCACGCCGCCCGCTTCTTCAATGGCCGGGGCCAGGCGCTGGGAACACTTCACGTCGAACAAAATCGTGCCGCCGGGAACGCGGCTCAGCACGTCGCGGGCAAACAGCATCATCTGGCGGTCGGGGTAAATGTTCTGGCCGTCTTTGGTGACGATGCCGAGGCGGTCGCCGTCGCCGTCAAAGGCCAGGCCGAGTTCAGCGTCGCTGGTTTGCAGGGCTTTGATCAAATCCTGCAGATTTTCCGGCTTGCTCGGGTCGGGGTGGTGATTTGGGAAATTGCCATCGACTTCGCTGAACAGCTCGGTGACTTCGCAGCCGATGGCGCGGAAAATCGCCGGGGCCGTCGCGCCCGCCACGCCGTTGCCGCAATCGACGATGATTTTCATAGGCCGCGCCAGCGTGATGTCCGAGACGATGCGCGCCTGATAATCCGCCGTCACATCAACACTGCGCACCGTGCCGCCAACTTTCGGCTCCCAGGTTTCGTTTTCCATCATGCGGCGGATGGCCTGAATGTCTTCGCCGTAAATGGCGCGCCCGGCCATCACCATTTTGAAGCCGTTGTAATCTTTGGGGTTGTGGCTGCCGGTGATCTGGATGCCCGAGCTGCACAGCGTGTTGGCCGCAAAGTACAGCATCGGCGTGGTGACCATGCCCACGTCGATCACCTCGATGCCCACGGCCATCAGGCCGCGCATCAGCGCCACGGTCAGCGCCGGGCCGCTCAAGCGACCGTCGCGCCCAACGGCCACGACGCTTTCGCCCTGCGCCAGCGCCAGAGTGCCGAACGCCTTGCCAATGCCCTCGGCCACCGCTTCGTTGACCGTGCTGGGCACGATGCCGCGAATGTCGTAAGCCTTGAAAATTGATGCTGCTAGTTCCATGAGGGTTGCTCTTTTTTAAAGTGTTTCTGGCAGAAGCGCCAGCGTGCGAGAAGGGTTGTGACGGGAAGAATTTTATCCATCTTGCGCGGAAAACCACGTCCTTCAGGGCGGGCATGCAGAGCGCGGACGGCGCAGGCGGGGGATGTCAATTTTCCGCAGAATTTTTTTCGTGCGTCAGCAGGGAGACTATGGCTCTGTCACCCTGGACTTCCTGGCGCAGGGCGTTGATTTCTTCGCGCAGGTGGCGGATTTCACGCACCAGCTGATGCTCGATAGGGCGGTCTTCGGCCTCTTCCACATCTTTTTCCACAAAAATCGCGGCCAGCGAGGCCGTTGTCAGCGACAGCACCGCCAGCCCCAGCATCACCACGATCACGGCAAATCCGCGTGATGCGTGGGTGCTGGGAACCAAATCGCCGTAACCCACGGTCGCCGCCGTCGTAAAGGCCAGCCATAAACCATCACCGATGGTGTGAACCAGCGGGTCCAGCATCCAGAAACCCAGCCCGCCCAGCAGAAGAATCACCGCACACAGAATTAGCGAATAAATCACGCCCTGGCGGGCAATGTGGAGTTTCCGGTGGTTTTTCTTCTTGAACATGGCTTTCTGTGGGTGCGGTGGGTAAAGCTCTTATTATTGCGCTGACGCCGGGCCATTTTTTGCCTTTTGAGCGCAGTCAAAGCCAAAGGGATGGTGCATCTTTTGGCGCTCGTGGCCGACAATCGGCGCCATGCGCAAACATCTTTCTGAAACCAGCGCCGCGCAGCGTCTGGGCTATGGTTTGGGGTCCGGTTTGGCGACGCTGGCGCTGCCGCTTCCTATGGTGTGGCAGTTTCGCGGGCTGCTTGGCTGGAGCGTCGGGGTGATGGTGTATCTGGCGCTGGCGTGGTGGCTGTGCGAGCGCTTTGACGCCAGTCGCACCCGCCTGCGCGCACAGGCGCAGGACGAGCCCAGCATTGTGTTGTTTTTGCTGATGCTGCTGGCGACGATGGCCAGCGTGACGGCAATTACCGTGATGCTGCAGCAGTCGCGCAACCTGTCGGGCACCGAGCGCACGCTGCATGTGGCGCTATCGGTGGTGGCCTTGATCGTTTCCTGGCTGTTTATCCAGACAATTTTTGCGTTTCATTACGCCCACCGCTATTACCACGAGGCCAAGCGCAATGAGCCGGACGGGCCGGGCCTGCAGTTTCCCGGCGGGCTGGACCCAGATTATTTTGATTTTCTGTATTACGCCCACGTCGTGGGGATGACTTCGCAGGTGTCCGACGTGCAGGTCACCTCACGCGAGATGCGTCGGCTCACGCTGGCGCACAGTCTGCTGTCGTTCGGTTTTAATATGCTGATTTTGGCGCTGAGCATCAATGTGGTGGCGGGCGCTTTGCAGTAGCGCCCGCTTGGCGCCCCAGCCGAAGCAGGCCGGTGGACAGCGCGGTGCCGCAGACGATCACCGCCGCGCAACCCAGCATCCACGGCGTGACCGATTCGCCCAGAAACAGCACGCCGTACAGCACCGCAAACACCGGCACCAGAAACGTCACCGCCAGCGCACGCGGCGGCCCGGCGTTTTCAATCAGCCGGAAAAACAAAATGTAGGCCACGCCGGTGCAGACCACGCCCACGGCCAGCAGCGCCAGCCAGGCCGAGGCGCCCGGCATGCGTGCGGGCCACAGCCACCACGCGGGCAGCGCCAAGCCCAGCGTCGCGCCGATCTGGCTGCCCGCTGCCGTCACCAGCGGCGGCAGCCCTGCTAGATAGCGCTTGGTGTAGCTGGCCGAAATGCCGTAGCACAGCACGGCCAGCAGGCAGGCCAGCACCGCCCAGGCGGGCGCCACGCCTGAATCGTCGGGCTTAAAACTGGCCTTGTCCCACGCCAGCAGCGCCACCCCGACAAAGCCGATGATCAGCCCCAGCACCCGCGAGGCGGTGGGTTTGTCGCGCAGCCAGACCCAGGCGATGAGCGCGCCGAACATCGGCACCGTGGCATTCAAAATCGCCGACAGCCCGGTCGTGATGGACAGCAGCGCAAACGCGTAGCACGCAAACGGAATGCCCGAATTGAGCAGACCGATGAAAAAAGTGCGCCGCCAGTGTTTGCGCAACTCCGGCAGCAGGCCGCGCAACCCCACCAGCGGCAGCAAAAACAGCGCCGCAATCGCCACGCGCACCGCCGCCGTCGGCAGCGGGCCGAACTCCAGCGTGCCGATCCGCATGAACAAAAAGGACGAACCCCAAATCGCCGCCAGCATCACAAAATCGGCGATCCAGGCCTGCGGGCGTGCTATGCCAGCGGCGGCGGAAGCGCCAAGGCTCGGGCCGGAAGACGCGGCGCTCAAACCAGCGTCTCCGGCAAAGCGCCTTCGAGCTGGAGCAGGGCGGTTTTGCGTGCCAGCCCGCCCGCGTAGCCGGTCAGCGAGCCGTTAGCGCCCAGCACCCGGTGGCAGGGCACGACGATGCTGACCGGGTTGCGCCCGATGGCCGCGCCCACGGCCCGGACCGCGCCCGGTTTGCCGATGCGCTGGCTGATTTCGCCATAACTCACGGTGCCGCCCGGCGCCACGGCCAGCAGCGCCTGCCATACCGCTTGCTGAAACGCCGTGCCGCCGCTTAAATCCAGCGGCAATTCAAAATGACGGCGCTGGCCCGCGAAGTATTCGGCGAGTTGCTCGCACGCTTGCTGAATCACCGGGTGATTTGGCGCGCTGGGCCAGCTCACCAGCTCAGTCGGCAGGTGGCGCTGGCCTTCAAACCAGAGCCCGGCCAAGCCCTGCGCCGTGGCGGCCAGTGTGATGTTGCCGAGCGGGCTGGGAATGTTGGCCTGCACGATAGAAGCGTCAAATTTCATGGGATTCTCCGATGTGTGATGGCCAGACGGCTGATTCTGGCGCAGTTAAAAAGCCCTTGCGCCAGAGCCAGCCTTGCCGAGGCCATCGCTTATTCGCGCCGGTACAGCCGGGCAAACCGCGCCAGTCGCTGCGCATGTTCGGGCGCGACCTGCACCCAGGTAAAGCGCCATTCCCAATAGCTTTGATCCTTGCCGGGCAGGTTCATGCGGTGTTCGCCGCCCAGACCGAGCACGTCTTGCAGCGGGTGAATGGCGGTGTCCGCCACGCTGGCGCAGGCGGCGCGGATCAGCTGCCAGTGCATGTCGCTGCCGTCGCTGCTGCCCAGATAATCGAGCACCTCGCGGCGCATGGCGGGCGGGGCGTCAGCCCACCAGCCCAGCGTCGTGTTGTTGTCGTGCGTGCCGGTGTACACGACGGTGTTGTGGTCAAAATTGTGCGGCAGATAGGTGTTGAGGTTGTCGTCGGCAGCGCCCTCGCCAAAGGCGAATTGCAAAATGCGCATGCCAGGCAGGCCAAACTCCTCACGCAGCGCCGTCACGTCGGGCGTGATGACACCCAAGTCTTCGGCAATCACGGGCAGCGCGCCCAAAGCCGCTTCAATCGCCTCGAACAGCGCGGCACCGGGGCCGGGCAGCCAGCGGCCCCGGATGGCGTTGGGCTCACTGGCCGGGATTTCCCAATAAGCGGCAAAACCCCGGAAATGGTCGATGCGCACAATGTCCACCAGCTGGGTGGTGCGGCGCATGCGCGCAATCCACCAGGCGTAGCCTTCGGCGGCGTGGGCGCTCCAGCGGTACAGCGGATTGCCCCAGCGCTGGCCGGTGGCGCTGAAAAAATCCGGCGGCACGCCCGCGACGACGGTGGCGCGGCCCGCGTCGTCCAGCTCGAACAATTCCTGCCGCGCCCACACTTCGGCGCTTTGGTAAGCGATAAAAATCGGCGCGTCGCCGACGATTTTGATGCCGCGCTCGTTGGCGTAGGCGCGCAGTTTTGTCCACTGCCGAAAAAAGCACCATTGGGAAAATTTCCAGAAAGCGATGCGCTGGGCGTGTTCTTGGCGCGCTTTGCGCAGCGCCTGCGGGTCGCGGCGGGCTAGCGGCGCGGGCCAGTCGCACCAGTCGCGCCAATCGTGGTGTTCGGCCAGCGCCATGAACAGGGCGTAGTCGCCCAGCCAGTCGGCTTGCTGGTCGCAGAAAGCTGCAAAATCCGCTTGATTGGCTTGATTGGCTTGATTGGCTTGATTGGTCTGATTCGTCTGATTCGTCTGATTAACTTGATCCGCTAAGTTCGTCTGGTTTGCTTGGCTGGCCTGAGCGGCTTGCTCCGCCCGGCCTGCGGCGCTGGCTGGGCTGGGCGGCTGGACTGCAGTTTGGGCAAAGCGGGCGGCGGCCTGCTCCAGCCGCGCCATGCGCCACGGCACGACGGCGCTGAAATCCACGCGGGTTTCGCGAAAGCGCTCGTCGGGCAGTAGCTCGGTGTCGGTGAGCCAGCCGCGCTGCGCCAGTTCGGCCAGATCAATCAGCAGCAGGTTGCCCGCAAACGCCGAACTGCTCATGTAAGGTGAATTGCCGGGGCCAATACCGCCCAGCGGCAGGATTTGCCAGAGCTTTTGTTTCGCGGCCACCAGCCAGTCCACAAAATGGAAGGCCGCCGGGCCGAAGTCGCCGCAGCCGTGCGGGCCGGGCAGGGAAGTGGGATGCAGCAGCACGCCGCTGGCGCGGGGAAAGGTCATGATGAAAGTGCCGGGTGAACGGGTTGAAAAATGAAACGAGGCGCTTGGCGCGGCATCAGTGGCTCGCGGCTGGGCAAGGCCGCGCCGTGCTAGCCGCCGCCAGCAGCATCAGGCTGTGCGCGTTCAGGCGCAAGAGAGTTTCCCCTTGCGCGTGCCCACGGGCCGCGCCGTGCAGGTCGCTGGTGTCCAGCATGGCCTGCCAGTCGCCAGCGGGCAGCGTGAAATCGCAGTCTTGCGCCTCGGGGTTGATGAGCAGCAGCAGCGGCGCGGTGGCCCGGCCCGGCTGGCCGATCAGACAACCCAGCGCTCGCTCGCTGGCGTTTTGCCAAGCTGCGCCTTGCAGCGGCTGGCCGTCGCTTTGCAGCCAAGACACATCGGGCAATCCCTCGGCGTTGGGCAGGCCGCTGTACCAGTGCGCGCCCAGCGGCAGCAGCTCGCGGCGCAGCGCCAGCACTTGGGCGGTGAACGCGATCAGGTCGTCGTCGGCTTGGCGCCAGTCGATCCACGTCAAGGCGTTGTCTTGGCAATACGGGTTGTTGTTGCCGCGCTGGCTGTGGCCGAGTTCGTCGCCCGCGCACAGCATGGGCGTGCCTTGCGCCAGCAGCGTGGTGGCAAGCAGGGCGCGCTGCAATCGCCCGCGCAGGGCGTTGATTTGCGCGTCGTCGGTTGGGCCTTCGGTGCCGCAGTTGTGGCTCAGGTTGTGGCCGTGGCCGTCGCGGTTGTTTTCGCCGTTGGCTTCGTTGTGGCGCTCGTTGTAGCTGACCAGATCGCGCAGCGTAAAACCGTCGTGCGACACCACGTAATTGACCGACGCGCCAGGCACCCGGCGGCGCGGCTGGTACAGGTCGGACGAGGCACACAGCCGCAGCGCAAAATCGCCCCGCGTGCGCGCTTGGTCGCCGCGCTGGAGCCAAAAACCGCGCATGGTGTCGCGGAACTGGTCATTCCACTCCAGCCAGCCTTGCGGAAATTGGCCGGTCTGGTAGCCGCCGGGGCCG
>CAIYKK010000410.1 GCA_903926695.1 uncultured Burkholderiales bacterium | reverse complement strand
TCATGGGCCTGATTCAGGTGGAAAGCAATTTCCGCAAATTTGCCGTCAGCCCGGTTGGTGCGCGTGGCTATATGCAGGTGATGCCGTTCTGGACGCGGGCGATTGGCGACGGCGATTCAGCCAAGCTGTTTCATATGCAGACCAATTTGCGTTTCGGCTGCGTGATTCTGCGCCACTACCTGGACCGTGAGCGCGGCGACCAATTCACCGGCCTGGGCCGCTACAACGGCTCACGCGGCAAAGCGCCTTATCCGAACGCGGTGATGGGCGCCAGCCGGAACTGGGAATTCAACAGCGCTTTAGGCTGAGGCTGACTGGGGATTGCGGCACGTTGGCCACTTTGGCCGCTCGGGCCGCTTTACTCTGCCGCGCAGGTCGCGCCGAGAAATCCGCACTCCTGCGCAAACCAGTCCAGCACCGGAATGGTTCCGGGCAACACCGGCTGCACGCTGACCGGCAGCGACTGCCAGGCAAACTGCTGGCCTTCGCGCATCTGCAGCTCGCCCGCCCAGTCGAACACCTTGCAGAAGTTGAGCCGCACCAGCGCGTGCGGGTAATCGACCATTTCGGTTTTCCACGGCTGCACCGCGCCAATCGTGATGCCGATTTCCTCGTGCAGTTCGCGGCGCAGCGCGGCTTCAACGCTTTCGCCCGCTTCGAGCTTGCCGCCGGGAAACTCCCAGCAGCCTTCGTACACCTTGCCCGGCGGGCGCGAAGTCAGCAAAAACTGGCCATCAGCGCGAATCAGCACGCCGACCGCGACTTCCACCACCTTACGATTGGCGCCGCCTTCACGCGGCAAGGCTGCATCGGCGACAAGCGGCGCGCAAGCGAGCGGCGCAGAAGTCGCGCCTGCACTCACGCCTGCGCCCCGGCCTGCTGGCCCGCGTAGTCGCGGGCAAACTGGTAAGCCACGCGGCCGCTGCGCGAGCCGCGCTCCAGCGCCCAGACCAGCGCCGCGCCCCGCGCCGCTTCAACCGCCTGCGGGGCAATGCCAAACGAGGCCAGCCACTGCGCGACGATGGTCAAATATTCATCCTGGCTGAACGGGTAAAAGCTCACCCACAGGCCAAAACGCTCGGACAGGGAGATTTTTTCTTCCACCACTTCGCCCGGATGGACTTCGCCGCTCTCGCTGCGGCTGTAGGTTTCGTTCTCCGTCATGTACTCGGGCAGCAGGTGGCGGCGGTTGCTGGTGGCGTAGATCAGGACATTGGGCGTGGCGGCGGCAATCGAGCCGTCCAGAATCGACTTGAGCGCCTTGTAGCCCGGCTCGCCCTCTTCAAAACTCAAGTCGTCGCAAAAGACGATGAATTTTTCCGGCAGGCCGAACACCACGTCGATGATGTCGGGCAGGTCGGTCAAGTCGGCTTTATCGACTTCAATCAAGCGCAGGCCACGCGGCGCATATTCGTTCAGGCAGGCTTTGATCAGCGACGATTTGCCGGTGCCGCGTGAGCCGGTCAGCAGCACATTGTTGGCGGGCTTGCCGCTGACAAACTGCTCGGTGTTGCGGCGGATTTTTTCCTTCTGGCCGTCGATTTCTTTCAGGTCGGCCAGCAACATGCCGCCCAGATGGCGCACCGGCTCCAGCGCGCCGTGGCCGGAACTGCGCTTACGGTAGCGAAACGCCACCGAGGCGCTCCAGTCGGGCGCGGTCAAAGGTTGGGGCAACACCGACTCGATGCGCGCCATCAGCGACTCGACGCGGACGATGAGGCGTTCAAACTGTTCGTTCATGCTAAGGGACTTTTCATCAAAAACGGCCATGATTGCCAAGGAAAATCGCGTCACGCATGGCGCAACGCGCTATCGGTGCGCTGAAAATCTAGATGCGGTAGTCCGCATTGATCTTGACGTACTCATAC
>CAIYKK010000409.1 GCA_903926695.1 uncultured Burkholderiales bacterium | reverse complement strand
TTATCAGGCGGCTGGCGACGGCTTCGCGGCTGGCGTAGGTTTTCAGGGCGATGTCGCCGCGCTCCAGGCTTTTGAGCTGGTCCATCCATTGTGCGTAGCGGCCTGGCGCCTGTGTCGGGTCGCTGGCGGGCAGGCCAAAGCCTTCGAGATTGACCAGTCGGCGGATGCGCGCTGGCCGAAGCCGCGCCAGTCGGGCGCCATCAAGGTGCGCCCGGCCATAAAAGCGTCGGAAAAAGCATCGACCACGAACTGGTCATCGTAGGCTGGCCTTGTGTCAGGCCCGGCCATGAAAAAAGCACCCGAAGGTGCTTTCAAGGGATGGCGCAGAGCCGCGATTAACGCGCAGCGGCGGGCGCTGGCTCAGCCACGTAAATTTCAACGCGGCGGTTTTTGGCGCGGTTTTGTTCGGTGCTGTTGTCGGCAATCGGCTCACGCGAGCCACGGCCTTCGGTGGTGATGCGCTGGCTGGCCACGCCACGGGAGATCAGGTAGTCGCGTGCGGCATTGGCGCGGTCCACGGACAGCGGATTGTTGATGGTGTCCGAGCCGGTGCTGTCGGTGTGGCCGATGACGGTCACGGTCGTCACGGGATTTTGGTTCAGACTGGTGCCGAACTGCGTCAGGATAGTCGCAAAGCTGGGCGTGATGCCGGAGCGGCCCACAGCAAACGAAATGTCGCTGGGGATGTCGAGCTTGAGTCGGTTGTCAGCGGTCTGGCTGACGGCCACGCCGGTGCCAGCGGTGGCTTTTTCCATGGCGGCTTTTTGGTCCTGCATCTTCTTGGACCACAGGTAGCCGCCGCCAGCGCCCAGCGCGCCGCCAATCAGCGCGCCCTTGGCCGCGCCTTTGGAGCCGCCCGTCAGCGCGCCCACAGCCGCGCCCGCCAGCACGCCCAGGCCAGCGCCTTTGGCTGTGCCGTTCTGGGTTTCGCTCATGTTGGCGCAGCCCGACAGGCTGCCGATGGCCAGTGCGGCGCTGGTCACGGAAATGACAAAGAATTTTTTCATAAGAAGCTCCTCGGAGGGTTGAATTTTCGGGTGAAAAGGGGTGTCGGAGTACACCCCGATCTGATGCTAAACGTTTCAATGGCCTGAATCGGTGGACAGGTGCGAAGCGCCGGGTGCTGACGCCAAGGCAACGAAACCCTTAAACTAACCCTCCCTGGCCCCGTATCTGCAAATGTCTCCATCCCGGCCACGGGCGTATTCTCCCCTGTTTTAAATTCCCCAATTTTCATGAACCGGTCAAAGAGTGCATGGTCACATCGCTGCACGAGCAGCTTGACGCGCTGGGGCGGCTGGTCAAAGAAGGCAAGGTGCGCCACATCGGCCTGTCGAATGAAACGCCTTATGGCGTGCATGAGTTCGTGCGCCTGGCCGAGCAGCACAATCTGCCCCGCGTCGCCACGGTGCAAAACCCCTATTGCCTGGTTAACCGCACCGTCGAAAACGGCCTGGACGAAACCATGCACCGCCTGAATGTGTCGCTGCTGGCCTATTCGCCGCTGGCTTTTGGCTTGTTGACGGGCAAATACGACGAGTCCGGCTTTCTGGGCGCGGGCGCGCCGTCGCAAGGGCGCATTGCCAAATACGAGTCCATGCGCCAACAGCGCTGGGCCCGCCCCGAAGCGCTGGCCGCCGCCCGCCGCTACAACCAGCTCGCCCGCGACAACGGCCTCACGCCCACGCAGCTGGCGCTGGCGTTTTGCTACACCAAGTGGCAGGTTGCCAGCACCATCATCGGCGTGACTTCCGTGGCCCAGCTCAATGAAGACCTGGATGCTTACGGCACCACCCTGAGCGCTGAAGTGCTGGCCGAGATCAACAAGATCCGCTGGGAAACCCGCGACCCGGCACTCTAAAAAACCGCCAAAACCGCAGCCGTTGGGCCGCTTTTTTCCGCCAGCGCAGAGCGCGGCAGCGGCCCGCTTCTTTTTGAACAAAGCTGGTCATACAAACCCTGTGCATCGTCGTGACAAGCCAGCCCACAGGCCGCCGCGCTGGCCCCCTGAACGATAATTGCCAGTTCCGCCCAGCCCCAAGCGGCTGCGCACTTCCCTACCTTTCCAGCACCTACCAAGAGGGTTTTTTCATGCCTGTTTACCGCTCCAAGACTTCCACTGCTGGCCGCAACATGGCCGGTGCGCGCTCGCTCTGGCGTGCCACCGGCATGAAAGATGGCGACTTCGACAAGCCCATCATTGCCGTCGTCAACTCCTTCACGCAGTTCGTGCCCGGCCACGTTCACCTCAAAGACCTGGGCCAGCTCGTCGCCCGCGAGATCGAAGCGGCTGGCGGGGTCGCCAAGGAATTCAACACCATTGCCGTCGATGACGGCATTGCGATGGGCCACGACGGCATGCTGTACTCGCTGCCCAGCCGCGACCTGATTGCCGACTCGGTCGAGTTCATGGTCAACGCGCATTGCGCCGACGCGATGGTCTGCATTTCCAATTGCGACAAGATCACCCCCGGCATGCTGATGGCCGCGATGCGCCTGAACATCCCGGTGGTGTTCATCTCCGGCGGGCCGATGGAAGCGGGCAAGGTCAAGCTGGCCAATCCGACCACGCACAAGATGGAGTTCAAAAAGCTCGACCTGATCGACGCAATGGTGATGGCCGCCGACGACAAGGTGTCGGACGCCGACCTGGCCGAAGTCGAGCGCTCGGCGTGCCCGACCTGCGGTTCGTGCTCGGGCATGTTCACCGCCAACTCGATGAACTGCCTGACCGAAGCGCTGGGCCTGTCGCTGCCGGGCAACGGCACGGTGGTTGCCACCCACGCCGACCGCGAGGCGCTGTTCAAGCGCGCCGGTCGTGTCGCCGTGGAGCTGTGCCAGCGCTACTACGAGCAGGACGACGCCACGGTGCTGCCGCGCGCCATCGGCTTCAAGGCGTTTGAAAACGCCATCACGCTCGACATTGCAATGGGCGGCTCGACCAACACCATCCTGCACATTCTGGCCATTGCGCAAGAGGCCGAAATCGACTTCACGCTGGCCGACATCGACCGCCTGTCCAAGGTGGTTCCGCAGCTGTGCAAGGTCGCGCCCAACACCAACAAATACCACATCGAAGACGTGCATCGCGCAGGCGGCATCATGGCCATCCTCGGCGAGCTGGACCGCGCAGGCAAGCTGCACACCGACGTGCCCACCGTCCATGCGCCAACGATGAAGGACGCGCTGGACCAGTGGGACATCATGCGCAACCCGTCCGACGCGGTGAAAACCTTTTACATGGCTGGCCCCGGCGGCGTGCCGACGCAAGTCGCCTTCAGCCAGGCCGCACGCTGGCCGAGTCTGGACACGGATCGCGCCGAAGGCTGCATCCGCTCAGCCGACCATGCGTTTTCGCAAGTCGGTGGCCTGGCCGTGCTGGTCGGCAATATCGCGCTGAACGGCTGCGTGGTGAAAACCGCCGGTGTCGATGACGAACTGATGGTGTTTGAAGGCCCGGCCCATGTCACCGAGTCGCAAGACGAGGCCGTGGCGAACATTCTGGCCGATCAGGTCAAGGCGGGCGATATCGTCATCGTGCGCTACGAAGGCCCCAAAGGCGGCCCCGGCATGCAGGAAATGCTCTACCCCACGTCGTACATCAAGTCCAAGGGTCTGGGCAAAGCCTGCGCGCTGCTGACCGACGGGCGCTTTTCGGGCGGCACGTCGGGCCTGTCGATTGGTCACGCCTCGCCGGAAGCGGCGGCGGGCGGCGCGATTGGCCTGGTGCGCAACGGCGACCGCATCCGCATCGACATTCCCAACCGCTCGATCAACGTGCTGGTGTCGGATGAAGAGCTGACCCGCCGCCGCGCCGAGCAGGATGCGCTGGGCTGGAAACCGGCCTTGCCACGCAAGCGCAAAGTCTCCGCCGCGCTCAAGGCTTATGCCAAGCTGGTGATGTCCGCCGACAAGGGCGCGGTGCGCGATTTGTCGCTGCTGGAAGACTGAAGGGGCCGAAAGAGCCGAAAGAGCTAACGGGGCGGCGGCGACTGAAAGGATGGCGCTAGCTGTGCGGTGGTGTAATAACCTATTGCAATTCCACGCCCCCTTTCATGGCCGAAATCCTCACTCTCAATTGCCTTCCGCTGTTTCCGCTGGGCACCGTGCTTTATCCCGGCGGCTTGCTGCCGCTGCGGATTTTTGAGGTCCGCTATCTGGACATGATTGGCAAATGCCACAAGACCGGCGCGCCGTTCGGCATCGTGTCGCTCACCGAAGGCTCGGAAGTGCGTCGGCCCGCTGATGCAGTCGCCAAAGACGGGCCACCCAGCGGCGACGGCTTTGCGCCTGAAACCTTCAGCACCATCGGCACGCTGGCCACGATTAGCGAGCTGTCGGTGCCGCAGGCGGGCCTGATGGTGATTCGCTGCGCGGGCGTGCAGCGCTTTCAAATCTCGCGCCGCGAAAAGCTGCGCCACGGCCTGTGGATCGCCGACGTGGCCCGGCTCGATGGCGACATGGCCGTGGCCATTCCGCCCGACCGGCAAAAAGTCGCTGATGCGCTGGCCAAGCTGGTCAGAAACCTCAAGCAACCCAACGGCCCAGTCCCCAAACCGCCCATGCTGCCGCCCTACCGGCTAGAGGATTGCGGCTGGGTCGCCAACCGCTGGTGCGAATTGCTGCCGCTGCCGCTGGCGCTCAAGCAGCGCCTGCTGGAGCTGGACAACCCGCTGGTGCGCCTCGAATTGATCTGCGATATTCTGGAGCGCACAGGCATTTCCATGTGAGCGGCCCACAAACCGCGCCGTAAAAACTTAAAATCAGCGATTCGGCGCTTTTTGGCGCGCTTTGCCTCGCCCGACGGCCGCGACACTGGCCATCCTTTCACGGCCCTCTCCCGGCTTCTTCGGGCTCCCTCTTTTTAGAACACCGACTTTTTATGACCTCCACCCACTTCAGCGCCCCCGAGTACGCCAGCCACGTCCACCACGAAGAAAATCAGCTCATGGTCGAGCGGCGCGAAAAGCTCAAAGCCCTGCGCCAAAACCAGGCCGACGGCAAAGGCGTCGCTTTCCCGAACGACATCAAGCCCGAGCACCGCGCCGAAGCCCTGTTCGCCCAGTACGGCGAAACAACCAACGAAGAGCTCGGAGCGCTGGCCGTCAAAGTCAGCGTCGCCGGGCGCATGATGCTCAAGCGCGTGATGGGCAAGGCTAGCTTTGCCACGGTGCAGGATTCGTCCTTCGGCCCGTCGGGCGGGCGCATCCAGCTCTACATCAAGAACGATGACGTGGGCGAAGAAGTCCACGCCGCATTCAAACACTGGGATCTGGGCGACATCATCTCGGCCACCGGCGTGCTGTTTCGCACCAAAACCGGCGAGCTGTCGATTCACGCTGACAGCATCCGCCTCGTGACAAAAAGCCTGCGCCCGCTGCCCGACAAGTTCCACGGCATGACGGATCAGGAAATCAAATACCGCCAGCGCTACGTCGATCTGATCATGGACGAATCGACCCGCAAACGCTTTATGGCGCGCAGCAAGGCCGTGACCAGCCTGCGCGAGTTCATGGTGGCGCACGACTTTCTGGAAGTCGAAACGCCGATGCTGCACCCGATTCCGGGCGGCGCGAACGCCAAGCCGTTCAAAACGCACCACAACGCGCTGGACCAGGAAATGTTCCTGCGCATCGCGCCTGAGCTGTACCTGAAACGGCTGATCGTCGGCGGTTTTGAGCGCGTGTTTGAAATCAACCGCAGCTACCGCAACGAAGGCATCAGCGTGCGCCACAACCCCGAGTTCACCATGATGGAGTTCTACGCGGCGTGGTGGAATTACACCGATTTGATGACCTTCACCGAAGCGCTGATCCGCGACATCGCGCAGAAAGTCAGCGGCTCGCTGGAATTGACTTACGGCGGCAAGCCAGTCGATTTGAGCGCACCGTTCGAGCGCCTGACGATCCGCGAAGCCATCCTCAAGCACACCGAAGCGGGCGAGAACGTCGATGACGCCGCCTGGCTGATTCAAGCGCTGCAAAAGCTCGGCCTGAGCGAAGCCAAAGACCGCCTCTCGACGCGCTCGCTGGCCAGCCTGCAAGTCATGTATTTTGAAGAACTGGTGGAAGAAAAGCTCTGGCAGCCGACCTTCATCATGGAACACCCGACGGAAATCTCACCGCTGGCCCGCGCCAACGACGAGCGCCCGGAAGTCACCGAGCGCTTTGAGCTGTACATCACCGGGCGCGAATTCGGCAACGGCTTCTCCGAGCTGAACGACGCGCAGGAACAGGCGGCGCGTTTCAACTCCCAAGTCGAAGCCAAGGACAGCGGCGACGACGAAGCCATGTTCTACGACCACGATTTCATCCGTGCACTGGAATACGGCATGCCGCCCACCGGCGGCTGCGGCGTCGGCATTGACCGCCTGATGATGCTGCTGACCGACAGCCCCAGCATCCGCGACGTGATTTTGTTCCCGGCGCTGCGCCGCGAGGTTTAAAGCGCTGGCTCTCCCCCAAAGCTAGGCTTTTCGCACCGGCGGGGGAAGCCGTCCCGCCGCTAGCACCCTGGCCACAGCGCTGGGGGCGCGCTCCACCGGCAGGCGCAAATCATCGAGGTAATCACGGGCAATATCGACCGTGCATTCCAGGCCGAGCTGGCTGTGGCGCTTCATCAGCCAGGCGCGGGCGCAGACCACGCCCAGGTCGCGCAGGGCGTAGATCAGGCTGCCGTCGGTTGAGGATTTGGTCGAGGCGCTGTAGCGGTCCAGCGCCGCGCCGCCGTCGATGCGGTGCATCAGCACATCCTTGTAATGCAGCGGGTCAATCCGGCCTTCAGCCAGCAGGCGCTTGACGAAGTCGATAGCGCGCATTTCAGCGACCAGCCCGGCGTTGAAGGTGATCTCGTTGACGCGGTCGGCGATTTCGCCCGGCTGGGTCGGCAACTCTAAACGGCGGATGGGGTTGACCTGCACCAGCACGATGTCGCGGCTCTTGCATTCGTAAATCAAGGGGTGCAGCGCCGGGTTGCCGGTGTAGCCGCCGTCCCAAAAGTGGTCGCCCTCGATCTCGACCGCCCGGAACACCATCGGCAGGCAAGCCGAAGCCATCACCGCCTTGGCCGTCAGCCGCTTGCCGGAAAACACCTCGGCCTTTCCGGTACTGACCCGCGTGGCGACCACAAACACGCGAGGCACTGCCGGGCGCGCAGCCGCAGCCAGCCGCCCGAAATCAACTTGCGACTCCAGAAAGTCCTTCAGCGGGTTGATGTCCAGCGGGTTGCTCTGGTAGGGCGACACGGTGCTGGACCAGTAGCGCGCAATTTCATCGCTCCAGGATGCGCCCGGCCAGATGCCCGCGCCCATCTGCCCGAACAGCACGCCAAAAGGCGCACGCTGCCACAAAGACAGCGACTCGGACACCGAAGACGACAGCGCGCCCAGATGCACAATGCCGTTCCAGAAAATCGCCAGCGCCTGCCGGGCGGCCTCGTAGCGTTCGACGCGGGACTGGCCGTGCGTCTGCAGCAGGCCGTGGGCCAGCACAACGGCGTTCATGGCCCCGGCGCTGGTGCCGCTCAAGCCCTCGAAATCGATGCGGCCATCGGCCAGCAGCGCGTCCAGCACGCCCCAGGTGAAAGCGCCGTGCGATCCGCCGCCCTGCAGCGCCAGATTGATCAAGCGCGGGCCGCTGCCCAGATTCACCGCCGAAGATGTGCCGGAAGGGTTCATGGCGCATAGGTTAGCAAGATTTTGGCTTTTTGGGGAAACCGGCCAGCGGCCTCGGCCCGGCTTGAGCGGCGGTGCCGCCGGTCTAAAATCACCCCCCGCCTCTTGCCGGTCACGGCTGGGCACCGTCTTGAACTCC
>CAIYKK010000408.1 GCA_903926695.1 uncultured Burkholderiales bacterium | reverse complement strand
GCAGCTTTTCGGTGGGCACCTTGGGCAGGGTGCCGATGGTGCGCACCAGGCGCTTGATGTCGCGGTGGTCTTTGAGCTGGGCAATCAGCACGTTTTCAGCATGGGCCAGCATTACGGATTTCCTCCACGGTTGTGGGCGGCGAGGTCAACGGCGGCTTCGGCCAGCCTGAGCATTTCGCGGCCATCCTCGGCATTCACGCCCAGGAAGGGCCGCGCTGGCATGGTGATGGCGTGCGCCCCCACGGTGTAGCGGCGCTGCACGGCCTGCTTGTGCGACTTTTTGGCAAACACTGCCAGATTGGGATGGTCTTTTTGCCGCAGCAGCGCGCCGCCCTTGCCGGTGCGCAGGCGCAGCGTGGACGAAAAAGCCAGCTTGTTGATCGTGCCGCCGAACTGGTGAATAGCGCCATAGACCTTGTTGGTGCCCCACTCAGCGCCGCTCTGGTTGGCGCGGTAACTGATGCTGCCCAGCAGGTGGCCTTTGAGCCGCAGCGTCTGCCCGCCCGTCTTCAGGGCGCGCTTGCTGGCTTTCCACCGCTGGCCGTCCGGGCCGACTTGGCGGGCAAAGCGCAGCCGTGTGCTGCTCTCGCCGTATTGGCCGATGGCGTGCCAGATCGAGCTGGGGTTTTGCCCCAGCGCGTGCATGCGGATCAGCGCACCGGCCAGCGCCTCCAGGCCATCGGCATGCGCCTCGATCATCACGCCGGTCATATAAAGCCCCGGCTGTTTTCGCGCTTCCAGACCGGGGCGCTGGTCACCAGCTCGGCCCCGGCGCTGCTGACCGGCTCCGCGCCGCTGGCCGCGTCAGTGCCCAGGCTGACGGTGCCTCTGGACACCTCGCCCAGCCATTTGATGTTGGCAGCGTACCTGTCCTTGATCGGGTCGGTCACCTGATCGTCATATAAATAGTAGCGCGCCAACTCGCAAGCCACACGGCCCAGTACGGCGGGCACCGGCGACAGCGGCATGGTGTAGCGGGCGCTCAGGTAGCCGTTGATCGTGTCGTCGGCATCCTGCAAAGCACGCTGCAGCACCACCATTGCGGCCTGGGCGCGCCCGGCGGCCTCAAGCGGGTAAGCGGCCAGGCTGGCACCAGCGGTGGCATCCTGCATGAGCTGGGACGTGATCAGGCGCGGCACGCCCCGGTCAACGCGCTGGGCGATTTCCGAGGCGTCAAAACGGATCAGGAGGTCGGTGGGAGTGGCGTAGGTCATAGGTTTTAAGCTTTAAGGGCTGCAGCGCCGTCTGGAGCTGCAGGCCTGAAACCTCAAAACAGGCCGGTGGCGATGGCCTCCGGCTTGCTTCTGTCAGGGCGGGTTATGCCGCCTCGGGTGCGGCTTCAGGTGCTTTTTCGGGCGGGGTGATGGCGACCCGGTGGCACACCAGGTTGGGATCGTTTTCAATCGCCGAAACCTGCTCGGGCGAGAGGTCGCGCAGCGGGATCGTCTTGGCCTCGCCGGTGAAGGTGTAGCCGCCCCGGCGAAAGCTGGGCGGGCGCGCCGTGACTTTCAGGCCCAGTTCAGCGGCGCTTTGGGCCTGCGGCTGCGCATCGGGTTTTGCATCGGTTGCTTTTTTGTCGCTCGTTGCCATTTGGGAGTTCTCCAGGAGTTGATCAGTCGGGGCGGCGCTTAAGGCAGCCAGGGGCACGTCACCACCGTGGCGCTGTTGCGGTAGATATTGGTGGCACCATTGGCCAGCCGTTCGGCGGTCACGACATTGAGCGCTGCCGCCTCATTGCTCGGGCCGACCAACAGCAGGTTGGGCATGATGCCCAGCGGTTTACCCGCGTCGCTTTTGAAAGCCATCATGGCCACGCGGGCGGCACCGTAGCCTGCCGAGTCCAGGGATGCCTTGCTGCAGTAAGCCTGCTGCCACAGTCCAAAACCCACATTCAGGCGGCCATCGGAGCCAAAAACGAATTCGTTTTTCTGAAACACGTTCTCGTCAGCGAGATTGGTCTTTGCGATAAACGCATAGTCGCGGCGCATTTGCAGGATGAACGGCTTGAGAATCTTGCTGGTGTCGAGCAGATACCAGGGGTTGTTGCCGCCCGCGCTGGTGTAGTTGCTCACGCTGACTTCCGCGCCCTGCGCGCCGACCGGGTGGTCGGTGTCAAAGAAATACTGGCCGTCGTAGCAAGTGGTCGAGACGCCCAGGGCGATCAGGCCGAACAGCAGCTCGTCGGGGTGCAGCTTGGCATCCTGGCCCATCTGCGCCATCAGCGTCGCGTACATGCCGTACTGGTCGTCTTCGATGGATTCACGCGGCACCGCCACGGTCGATTCAAAAGTCTTGTTTTTGATCGTGTAGCCGTGCGTCTTCAGGTTTTGGTAAACGCGTTCGCCTACCCATTCGCGGAACTTTGTGTTCGCGCCCAGCCAGCCATAGACCTCTTCGCCGGTGCTCGACGGCACCCGCATGGCGATCTTGTCCCACAGTGGGTTGACCGAGCCGAATGCGCCCTTGAATGCGGCGTTGAAGGCTTGTTTAAGCAGCGCCAGGCTGCTTGGATTGATGATCATGATTTTTTGATGAGTTGAGGGTTAGATGAATTCAATCCAGATGCCAGTGGCATCCACATCGCGCACCTTGCCCGCCACGCTGCGGGTGGTGGAGCCATCGATCTTGGCGACGGTCTGGTTGTCCAGGATGTAGCAGTTGTTGCCGATGTCGGCGATGGTGATCAGGTCGCCCGCCGCGCTGTTGGCAAAACGAAACCAGCCGTCGCGGCGCACCTTGACTTTGATGTCACCGCTGGCACCGCCCGTGTTGTCGGCAGTTTCTTCGGCCATGCCCACGGCTTTCAGAGTTGTGGCCACCGCGCCGCCCTGGGCGTAGCCTGCAGCCGTCAGCACGACCAGCGTACCGGCCAGCACCTTGGTGGCCGCCAGCACGGGGTAAGCGGCCTGTTTGCCTTCGCGGCGCTGGGTGTCGCGCTCCATTGCAATCGCTGTCATTTGAGTGATTCCTTTTTTGGGGTAAGTCGCTTCAGGCCGCGCCAGCGCAGAACTGCTCGATGGTCATGCCCATCACTTTGCACATCGCCAGCTCCTGGTCGCCGGGCGCGGCGTTGGGGTCAGTCGCGGGCGGCTGGCGGCCATCGGTCTGGGTTTTGCCCGCCAGCGCCGGGTTACCGGGCGTTTTGTCGATCAGCGCCTTGAGCTGGGCAATGTCTTTGCGGCCCACGTCGCGCCAGACGCTTTCAACCACCGCAGAGCATTTGCCCTGGGCGCGGGCATCGGTGAGCAGCTTGTCGATTTCGCCCTCGCCGTGGCTGGCCGTGAGCTGGGCGACCTGGGTGCTCAGTTCGGTGAACTTGTCCAGGGAGACCCATTTGCTCGGGTCAGGGTTGCCCGCGCTTTTGAGCGTGGCGTTTTCTTTGCACATCGCTGTGGCATTGGCTTTGAGCGCCTCCACGGCGGCGACGGCTTGCTCGGCAGTCGTCGCGTCGGTTTCGGGCAGTCCGAGCGCTGCCAGCAGCGCCTTCAAAACTGGATTCATTGATTTCTCCGGGTTATCGACCTGAACGGGGGCCGGGTCGATGTCGGCCATAGAAAAGCGTGTGGTGAGGGCGGCGAGCTGGACGGCATCCATGCCGTGCAGTCCGGGGTTATTGGTCAGTGCTGCGCACAGCAGCTTGAGGACTTCACCCGTGTGCTCGTCAAACGCAAACACGGCGCTGAGGTATTTGTATTCCTCTGCCTCAATGAACTGTTTGGCGCGCGCCGTCCAGCGCACGTCGATGGCCCACAGCCCTTTTCCGGGTCGGAACTCGACCGTTTTGAACCAGCCTGCAGCGGGCGCGGGCTGGCCGTTGATGTCGGCGAGCTGGGTCTGGTGTTCGTAGTCGATGACGAATTCGTTGATGCGCTGGTTTGCCCGCGCCACCACAGCGGGCGCATTGGACTCGTCGAGCTTCCACGCGCCCCACGGTGTAGGCCGCCCGTCGATGGGGCGGAACTCGCCAGCGGGCAGCAGCTGGGCTTCTACGCCCGCGCCAGCGCTGACCTGGAATGTCAGCGCGGCGATATTGCCAAATTTGCGGGGGTTTGCTTTGATCGTCATGAGGCCCAATGCTCTTGCAATGGCGCCTCTGAGGCTATTAAAGCTGGTTAGGTCATTGGGGGAAGGTCAAATTGACGAATTGCGCAATTTGTCAATCCCCTGTTTTATTTGCCCGACTTGAAGGCGTCGGCCTTGTCCTGGAGCATTTTTTCGAGGTTCTGTCTGCGCCCGCCCGGCGGGTAGTGAAAGGCCGGATCGACGCCCGTGGGCACCTGCATGATCTCGCCGGTGCGTTTATTGAGCATCTCGCGCATCACCTCGGGCGGCGCGGTGCCCACCTTGAGGCCTTCGCGCTCCAGCATGCGACCCGTGTGCTGAATCACCGAGCATTTGCACTTCCACTGTTTAATCGGCATGTGGATTTGCCAGAATGGGGCATCGGCGGGCAGCACCAGACCGGCATAGGCCAGGTGCGTGTGGCGCGGATTGACCGACGCGCTGCGCACATATTCCAAAAATGGAAACAGCGCCTTGTTGCGCTGGATGCGCTCCCACTGGCCTTCGCTGTACGCCGTGGCCAGGTTCGTGTCATAAATGGTTTCGAGCCGCCTGGGGCTGCCCAGCTGCACCAGCTTGGTTTCACCGGTAAGCGGGTCGGCCATTTCCTTCTTGCCCCACCAGCCGCGCTTGACCAGGCGCGGCATCAGCTCTTTCTGGAACGTCGCCAGCGTGGTGCCCGTAGCGATGGCCGCATCGACAAAGCCGCGAATCTCAGCCAGCAGGTCGAGCTGCATGGCTTTTGCGACCGTGAAACCGGCTTGATGCTCCTGCTGCCACACGTCGCGGTAGTCGAATCCGATGCGAAAGCCTTTCTGGCGAAAAAAGGCAATGGCCTCCTCCGGGTTGACGGCCTTGAGCAGCGGCTTTAGGTCAAACTTTTTAGCCATTGCGTAAATGCAGTTGAGCATGGCTTGCAGACTCGCAAACCAAGGCGTTTAAGACCCGTTTAGCGGCCCCGCTCAGAAAAATCCGGGGGGTCTGTGGCCGCAGGTCAAAAAAATGCCCCAAAACGCCTGAAATTTTGAGCATGGTCAAGCGATACGATAGGTGACGCAGGTATTGACGCCCGACTCCACGGTCGTGAACCGCGCAGACACACCTGGGGCGATCACTTTATCGCCCACCAGGGTGTGCGACGTGCCCACAGCCAGCGTAGCTCCAAAGCTGGCTGACGTGTTGATGATCGACCAGCTAATCCCTTGACCGACGATAGACAGCGCTCCCATTTCCGCGCACATTGCCGTGCCGGTAGGCACGGTCAGGATGATGGCTGCAGCGGGCGCAGTGGTGATGATACCGCCAGAGATAGAGGTAACTGGCAACGCCACCGTAGCGTTCTGCGCTGCCACCACCGTACTGACAAGCAGCATGCCTGTGACGGCGTGATCTACTACGCTGATCGAGTCCCCGGAGGTCGTGGCTATTGTGCCGCTTTTGTCGGGAAATGTATAAGTTCTGGCGGCGGTGTTGGAGTTGGTGCAAAACGACGTAAATGTGTTTAACACATTCTTGAAGTTTATCTTCAATAGTGTTAAACCAGTGTATCCGCCACTGGTATCTTTTCCTGAGGTGGCTTGGCGCGCAGTCGAGTCTACTGCGCTAATCGTGATGTCAGCAGTACCGTCAAACGACACTCCGTTAATGGCTCTCGCGGTTTCTAGCGAGGTAGCCGATCCGGCATTACCACTAACACTGGTTTGATCCCCGGTATTCGAACCAGATAGCGTGGTAATGCCCAGCTTCGTTTTGATGGTGGCCGCGGTTTCATCACCGGTATTGGTCCCGCTGACGGCGTTGATCTTCACCTTATCAGCCGCAGACATCGTTCCTGGAACGGTTACGGACGCAGCAGCAATAGAAATTACTGGAGCGGCGCCCGCGGTGGCGCTTATGGCCCCAGTACCAGTAACAGAAGTTACGGTACCCAAGTTAGTCGTGTAACCAGGACCATTGGTGAGCTGGTTCAAATTGGTTAAGCTACTCGTGTCCCATATTTGCGTCCACGCGCCCCACGTAGTATCACTAGCGCTGCCACGAATCCATAGGTTATCGTTGTCGGTAAACCCGAGTTCGTGCGAATGATGACTTGATTGAACATAAGACGTATTAACATGCAGCACGCTAATACCCGTACCACCATCAGATAATCCAGAGGATGTGTTGCTAGTAGTGTATGTGTAAGTTGTTCCGTAGTAACCTGCATACGGTACACCAAACGGGGACGCTACGGTTGCGCTATAATCGAATGGCATTATCGAATATGCATTAGATACGAATGTAATTGCCGGTAGGCTGATATTAGCACTACCGTCAAAAGGTACGCCGTTGATATTTCTAGCGGTAGCGAGTTTGGTAGCGGTACCTGCGTTACCAGTGATATTGGCCTGGTCGCCAGTATTACTGCCGGTGATTGCATCCAGCTTGGTTTTGTCTGAACTGGACATAGTTCCAGGAAGCGCCGTCGTAGCGGCAGCGATGGAGATTACTGGCGTAGTTCCGCCAGTAGAATTGATAGCGCCAGTTCCAGCAACGGCAGTTACGGTACCTAGATTAGTGGTATAGCCGGGACCATTCGTGAGCTGACTCAGATTTGTTAAGCTACTGGAGTCCCATATCTGACTCCAGCTTGTCCAATTCTGTGTTCCGCCGCTGGCACGATACCGAAGGATTCGGTCATCGGTAAAAGCAATCTGATGACGCATGCCACTTGTGCCAAGCTCCATCACTTTGTGCCAGCCCTGAAAACCAGTCAGACCGTCGGTACCATCAGCGACATCTAATAGGTTAAATTGATTTGCTATCGTAAATGGCGGACGCGTCGCCGTCACACTCAGAGAATTTATAGTGTATGGCGCATCGGGAGATTTAGTTACATCAACGATGCTTTCAACGCCATTGACGCTTTTTTTGAGAAAAAGCTTGCCGTCAGTAGTGTTAATAGCAAGTTCGCCCAGGGCCAGTTGTCCCACTGTTGGCGCTGAGAGCGCCACAGCAGACCGTTTCATTTTTACTGTGGCGCTCATGATTAGAAAGTCCCGCCGTCAAACACAACACCGTCAATCGTGCCGCCCGTGATTGCGACTACGGCGGCATTTTGCACAGCCATCGTGCCCAGGCCAGAAATATCCCCAGCGGCCAGCGTAATTGCGCCTGTGCGATTTGCCACCGAGGTGACAGGGAATGCGATGGCTTGGGTAGTGATGGCTGTGATCAATCCCTTGCTGTTGACGACTGGCACAGGCACCGTAGTGGCCGAGCCATACGTTCCAGCCGTAACGCCGCTCGCCGCCAACGTCAGCGCAGCCGAAGCATTGGCCGAACCATCAAACGACACAGACCAAGTTGCATCGCCTGTCGCGGTAATCGTGCGAGGAGTAGCGAGTTTAGTGGCGCTATCAGCGTTACCGGCAGTAGAACTGATCTCGATGTAAACCGAACCGCTCCAACGGTAGATTTTGTTCGTGTCCAGCGCAGTGTAGATTTTGCTGGATTCGCCAGTGGCGGGGAAGTTTGCCAGCGCGGCAAATTCCAACACGTCATCAACGAAGCTTGGCAGCTGACCAGCAGGGACTTTCCCGTCCGAACCCAGCGTAGCCACACCGTTTACTGCGCCCAATGTCGACACATTGACGGCATCGGTGATACCGTGCCCAGCCAGAGTTGTCGGGTTGGTGCCGGCAGTGACCTGCCCCTTGGCGTTAACGGTCACGCTGGCGTATGTGCCAGCGGTAACCCCAGTGGTACCCAGGGTCAGTGTGGTAGCTGTGTTAGCAGTTCCATCAAAGGTGGCGGAACCAGTGGCGTCACCCGTGTAACTGAGAGTGCGCGCGGTGGCCAGCGCGGTCGCAGTGCTGGCGTTACCCGCCACGCTCGCCGTGATCGGTGAGCTGAATGTCTTCGTTCCAGCGATAGTTTGGTTGCCAGTGAGGCCGACGTACGCGCCGCTACCGGCAATTGGCACAGCGGTGGTGGCGGAACCGCCTGCGCCACCCGTGCCTTTGCCGTAATACAGCGTGTCGTCAACTTCGTTGTACGCCAACTCTGCATTTGCGAGAGTCGATGGTGCGCCTGCCGCGCCGCTGGCGCGACGTTTGATGCGAATTGTATTGGTCATTAGAAATTACCTCCGTCTGAAATGGTTGATTTACCAGAATTAACCCATGCCGAACCATTAAACAGCAGTAGGTCATCAACTGCCAAGCCATGCACATCAATGGCATAGCTGGCAAGTGTTTTTTGAGAAGCGGTTATTTTCTGTGTTGCATCAAGGGCAGCAGCGGCCAGTACGGTAGCCTGGTCGATGCTGACAGGCGCATACATGGATTTTTTGATCATGCTGCTCATTTACGCAGCTCTTGAGACGTAATAGATGCGCTTTGTCCTGCATCGCAAACGGCAAACCACGCGAGATTTGGCGCTTCAGTTTCAATCCACAAGCTGCCGGGGTCTAGCACGATCACCCGCTTTGTCCATGTGATGCCTGCCTGGCCGATGGCCGCAGGGTCGGTGCCAATATTAAGTAAGCGCAGGCCGATATTGCTGGGATTAGCCTCCAGCAGTGCGGTCGCTGTGTCGCCTACAGCCACGGCGGCGTTATCTTGTGCAGATGCTGCAATAGCCACGGGCATCACAGGCTCGCCGGTGGCTGGATTGATTAACAAAACGCCATCAACAGGGCTTTTGACGCCCGAGCGAAAAATAGACCAAATACTCATATCTCAATCCTTTTTTTGACTTGACTGAGCTGACCCCACGCGCGCGCCGCAAACTGGCCACGCGCCAGCATTTCGACCAGCTGGGCCGGGTCAACCTGGCTTAATGCGCCTTCGAGCGCATCGCGGAATTCGGGCAGGCTGCTGGCGCTGTCCAGCGCGGCCTGGATGGGTTGCAGGGTCTGGCCCAGCACCTCCTCCCAATCGCTGAGCATCTCGGCGCTCAGGTCGTCCAGCTCGTCGCCTTCACCGGCATCAGTACCGGCTGTGGCTGGCAGCTGGGCCTTGAGCTTGGCGCTGGGCGGCGCGCCGGTGGACGCGCGCGGATTGGCCGGGCGGTCTTCGGGCGGCACGGTCAGCTCGGGGCGCGCCAGCTGCAGCACCTCGTCATCTGGCCCGGCCAGCGGAATCTTGAGCTTGTCATGCGCCCAGTCGCGCTTGATGCGCATACCCATGCCCACGAGCTTGGGCACGGCCTCGCTGTAGAGCTTGATGTCTTCCGGCTCCTGGGTATCAAACACAAAGCGCGGGCAGCGGCGCGGATCGGTCAGCCCTTTGTTCAGCGCCAAAATCGGGTAAATCAACTGGCGGGTCAGCGTGGCGGCCAGCTGCTTGGCGTCCGAATTGCGCAAGTCCTTGCGCACCTCGTTGTGGACATTGCCCAGCGCCTGGCTGCCGTGCGTGCCCTCGCCGCTGGTCAGCGTGCCGCCCAGGATGGCTTTGGACATCGTCCGCTCCATCAGGGCAATCATCGCGTCGAACGATTTGTTGTCGCCCTTGGCCGCGTCCATGAACTCGATGGCCATGCCCTGCGGGATGATGGCCGCCGCGTCGTGTCCAATGCCCACCACGGCGCGCAGCAACGTGGCCTTGTCTTCTTTGGTGGCGCTGGCGTTGTAGGTGCCCAGGCGCAGCGGCAGGCCGTAGATTTCCAGAAACTCAGCCAGGTCGCGCACCGCATAGTTTTTAAACAAAAACGGCCAGGTCAGCACCCGAAACAGGCCCGAGCGCGAGATATAGCCGCTGCGCGCCCGATGCTGGTGCATGAGCCAGCCGAAGGCCCACAGCCGCTCGCCGTCGGCGGTGTTGTCGCGCAGGCGCAGCTCGTTGCGGCTGATGTCCGGGTTCATGGCCAGCTTGAACCAGCTTTGAGGCCGGTGCTCAATCTTGACGGGCACATCCCAGCCGTCCACCCGGCCCCAGCTCATTTCCAGCGGCGCAAAGCCGTGGCCGATGGCGTCCGTCATATCAAACAGCACGTCGCCAAAGTCCTCCATCGCCTCCAGCGTCTCGCAGACAAACTCGGCATCGGCCTTTTCCGCCGCCGTCGCGTTCTTCGGCGGAACGATAGTCCAGTCGAGCTGCTGCACGGCCATGCGGCGCTTTTGCAGCTCGCTGAACAGGTGGCCGTCTTTTTCCTCCATGTCCATAAACAGCTCGTGCTGCGCCGTCAGGTCGCCCTGTTCGGCACTCTGCAGGATGTTGGCCAGGCGCGGCGGCGTCAGGCCACGGCTGGGGTGGTTGTCGAACTCGTGGCGCAGCTGCGCCAGGCGCGCCGTCTGGGGTTCTTCGAGGCGGGCGCTTTCAATCGGGTTGCCGAATTGGTCAAGGATGGCCATGCAGGTCTTTCTTATTAGATGGGCGGCTTACCAGGCACCGCGCTGGGAGCTGCCCAGATCGCGGTCGTGGTCGCTGTCGCGGTCATTGGCGGGCGCATCCCAGCGGCTGAGATTCGATGGCCCGGCCTCGTAGCCATAGTCGTTGGTGCCCGCCAGCGTGCGGCTGGCAAACCAGGCCAGCGAACCGGCAATGAAGGTGTCGCCGTGGCGCTTTTTCTTTTGCGCGTCCTGGGTGCGCAGCTCTGGAATCTGCGGGATGCCCTTGATGACTCTAGGCACCCGGTGGTCGGCCAGCACGTCGGCGTCCATCGGCAGCTCGATGAGCCGGTCTTCAAACGCGGCCTTGTAGGGCGGCAGGTGCTCCAGATACCAGGGCTGCGTGGCCATCACGCACAGGATGCGCGTGGGGCCGTATTTCTGCGCCGTTTCTTCGGCCATTTGCGAGCCCAGGCCGCGCCCGTCCAGCCCGGCACCCACAAAGCGCGGCAGCCGGTCGAGGATGTACCAGAGCACCTGCAGTTGCTGACGAAACGGCATGCCGCGCAACTCGACGATGAACGGGCAGTACCGGCTCAGATTCTGGCGCTGCAGCAGGGGGAAAAAGGCGCTCAGGTCGCCCGTGCGCGCAAAGTCGCCGCCCAGGAAGCTGATTTCATTCTTGGGCAAGGCGTCCAGCAGCGGCTTGAGGTTGTCCTCGCACCAGCCCAGGATCGTCGAGATTCGGCGCGCATCAGGCTCAAACGTGAAGGCGGGCGGGCGCTGGTCGCGCAGCACCGGCCAGCCGCGCCGCATCTGGCCCTCGACCAGCTCACGGGTCAGGAAAGCGCCGCTGCCGTGCTTGGGCACGCAGTCCAGCTCCTCCTCGGCGTCGTCGCCGTAGTTGGCCCGGATTTTTGCCTCCCAGGCGGCTTGTCCCTCGGCGCTCCAGGCTTCGCCCGTGCGCAGGCAGATGCGCTCGTACAAGCCCTCGTCCAGCGCCTCGCCAAAGGTAAAGCGGTGGACGCTGTACGGAAAGCGCCCGGCCCGCGTGTCCTTGATGAGCTGGTTGAACGGGTTGTCGTCGCCGTCGTGCGTGCTGATGATGCGCAGGTCGCCGCCCCAGATCAACAGGGCCATCGCCGCTTTCAGAATCTCGCCCTGAGCCTCGTGGAATGCCGCCTCGTCCAGAATCACGCGGCCCTGTTTGCCGCGCAGGTTGCGCGGCTTGGAGCTGAGCGCCGTGATGCGGTTGCCGCTGGCGAACTTGATGGAAAAGGCAAAGACCGACT
>CAIYKK010000407.1 GCA_903926695.1 uncultured Burkholderiales bacterium | reverse complement strand
GATCTTTTTGAAGAGGCTGTCGATGTATTTGGCCTACGCTCTACACCAGATGCTTCCTTCGATGATGCGTAGCGGTTTAGGTCACTTAAATTAGTCGCTTGAAAATTTGTTTTTGAGGTCGTCTATGCGATGTCAGGCCGTGTAGTCGCTCTGGCGCTGCGGTTCGGCTTGAATAAAAGCCGGGTGCTGGCGCGCAAAGGCGGCGATGCGCTTTATGCGCGGCCAGGGCGTCAGCGCGATGTTCATGCGCTCGGCGTTGGCCACCTGCGGCACCAAGCAGCAGTCGGCCAGCGTGGGTGCCGTGCCGACGCACCAGCCGTCATGGTCGGGCAGCCGGGCTTCGAGGGCGTTGAAACCCTCGGCGATCCAGTGGGCGTACCAGGCGTTTTTCTGCGCCTCACTCAGGCCCAGCTCATGCACCAGGTATTTCAGAACGCGCAGGTTGTTCAGCGGGTGAATGTCGCAGGCGATGAGCTGGGCGATTTCCAGCACCTGGCCGCGCGCCGGGCCGTCGGCGGGCACCAGCAGCGGCTCAGGCTGGATGCAGTCCAGGTGGTCGATGATGGCCAGCGACTGCGATAGCCGCGCCGCGCCATCGACCAGCGTAGGCACCAGCCCAGACGGGTTGAGCGCCAAAAACTCCGCGCTGCGCTGAGCGCCGCTGCGCAGGTTCACGGCTATGGATTCATGCGCCAGCCCTTTTAAGGCCAACGCGATGCGCACCCGGTAAGCAGCGGAGCTGTTGAAAAAAGTGTAGAGCTGTATGGTTGTACTCCCCGCTTAGCGCAAATCCAGCGTGAACGGAAACTCCCGGCTCGGCTGGGCCGCTTTGACCTGCATCTTGCCGGGCGTGTGGCCCATGCGGAAGAAGCGGTTCAGGCGGCGGCTTTCGGCCTCGTAGGAGTTGACCGGCAGCGTGTCGTAGCTCAGGCCGCCCGGATGCGCGACGTGATATTGGCAGCCGCCCAGCGAACGTTCCATCCAGGTATCAACGATGTCAAACGTCAGCGGTGCATGCACGCCAATCGACGGATGCAGCGCCGACGGCGGGTTCCACGCCTTGTAGCGCACCCCGGCGACAAACTCGCCGACGCACCCGGTTGGCTGCAGCGGCAGCGCCTGACCGTTGACGGTAACGACATAGCGGTTGTCGTTCAGTCCGGTCACATGCACTTCGATGCGCTCCAGCGACGAATCGACATAGCGCACGGTGCCCGCCGCCGAGCCTTCTTCGCCCATCACATGCCAAGGCTCCAGCGCGCTGCGCAGTGTCAGCTCGATGGTTTTGGCCTTGACCTGGCCGATCTGCGGGAAGCGGAATTCAAAATGCGGCTCGAACCAGGCCATGTCGAAGGCGTAACCGGCTTCCTGCAGCTCGGTCAGCACGTCGGCAAAATCGGCGTGGATCAGGCTGGGCAACAAGAAGCGGTCGTGCAGCTCGGTGCCCCAGCGCGTCAGGCGGCAGCTGTAAGGCGTTTTCCAGAAGCGGGCCACCAGGGCGCGCAGCAGCAGTTGCTGGGCCACGCTCATGCGAGCGTGCGGCGGCATTTCAAAAGCGCGCAGTTCCAGCAGGCCCAAGCGGCCCGTGGACGAGTCCGGCGAATACATCTTGTCGATGGAGAACTCGCTGCGGTGCGTGTTGCCGGTGACATCGACCAGGATGTTGCGCAGCGTGCGGTCCACCAGCCACGGTGGCATGTCGGCGCCGTATTTTTCGCGGTTGGCGGCGATCTCGCGCAGCGCGATTTCGAGTTCGTAGAGCTGGTCGTTGCGCGCCTCATCAACGCGCGGCGCCTGGCTCGTGGGGCCGATGAACATGCCCGAGAACAGATAACTCAGCGACGGGTGGTTGTGCCAGTAGGCCAGCAGGCTGGCCAGCACCTCGGGCTTGCGCAGGAACGGGCTGTCGGACGGCGTGGCGCCGCCGAGCACGAAGTGGTTGCCGCCGCCGGTGCCGGTGTGGCGCCCGTCAGTCATGAACTTTTCAGCCGAGAGCCGGGTTTCGTGGGCGATCTGGTAGAGGAACTCGGTGTGTTCCACCAGTTCGCCCCAGTTGCTGGCCGGGTGGATGTTGACTTCAATGACGCCGGGGTCGGGCGTGACTTGCAGCATTTTCAGGCGCGGGTCGCGGGGCGGCGGGTAGCCTTCCAGAACGATGGTCAGGCCCAGCGTTTCGGCGCTGGCTTCGACGGCGGCGAGCAGATCGAGATAGTCTTCCAGGCGTTCTTGCGGCGGCATGAAGACATACAAGGCGCCGGTTTCGCCTTTGCCGCTGCGGTTGGCGGCGGTGTCGGGGTCGGCTTTGGGCTTGACCGGTTTGGCATCGGGGCCGTTGGCGCGGGCCGGGTTGCGCACCTCGACGCACAGCGCGGTGCGGGTCAGCCAGGCGGCGGATTCAAAGGCTTTCGGGGCGCGGTTGTCTTGCGGCGCGGGCGCTTCGGACGCTTCGGACGTTTCTGGCGTTTCCGTTGCGTCTTGCGCGGCTGCTTTCGGTGTGGCCGCTTTCAGTGCGGCGGCGGCTGCCGTGGCGGCAGGGGCCGCGGCTGGAACCGGGGCCGTTGCTGCGGCTGCTGCTGCTGCTGCTGCG
>CAIYKK010000406.1 GCA_903926695.1 uncultured Burkholderiales bacterium | reverse complement strand
TGGCGCCCGCCGTTGCCTTCGCCGGTCACCGCGTCAAAACGCAGATTCGGCGTGGATTTGGTGTTGGTCAGATTCGAGCCGGTCAGGTCAGCCGAGCCGCCCAGCAACTCGGGCAGGCCAGCGGTGAAGGATTCCAGCGCCAGCTGCGAGGCCTTGCGCGAGGCGACGGTTTCAGCCTTGGTGTCGGCGGCGATGACGGTATCGACGGCCAACTGCGCAAAGCCCTTGGGCAGTTCGCCCTTCATGCGGCGCACCAGTTCTTTGGCCAGATCGGGGTAAGCCTTTTTGTAGGCGGCAAATTTGCCGTCCCACTCGGCTTCGATGGTTTTGCCTTTGGCTTTGGCGTCCCAGGCGTCAGCCACGTCCTTGGGGATTTTGAACGGCTCGTGCGGCCAGTTCAGCGCGTCGCGGGTGAGGGCGATTTCTTCGCCGCCCAGCGGTTCGCCGTGGGCTTTGGAAGTGTTGGCGCGGTTCGGCGAGCCTTTGCCGATGTGGGTTTTGCACACGACCAGCGTGGGCTTGTCGGCGCTGAGTTTGGCGGCGGCAATCGCGGCGGACACGGCGGCAGCGTCATGGCCATCGACCGGGCCGATGACGTTCCAGCCGCAGGCCGTGAAACGCTGGGGCGTGTTGTCGATAAACCAGGGCGCGACCTGGCCGTCAATCGAGATGCCGTTGTCGTCGTACAGGGCGATCAGCTTGTTCAGTTTCCACGCACCGGCGAGCGCGATGGCTTCGTGGCTGATGCCTTCCATCAGGCAGCCGTCGCCCATGAAGGCGTAGGTGTTGTGATCGACCACCGTGTGGCCGTCGCGGTTGAATTCTTTGGCCAGCAGCTTTTCAGCCAGCGCCATGCCGACGGCATTGGTGAGGCCCTGGCCGAGCGGGCCGGTGGTGGTTTCGATGCCGGGCGTGACATCGACTTCGGGGTGGCCGGGGGTCTTGGAGCCGAGCTGGCGGAAGTTTTTCAGCTCCTTGATGGGCAGCTTGTAGCCGGTCAAATGCAGCACGGCGTAAATCAGCATGGAGGCGTGGCCGTTGCTCAGCACAAAACGGTCGCGGTTGAGCCATTGCGGGTTAGCCGGGCTGTGCTGGAGGTGGTCACCCCAGAGCGCGACGGCCATGTCGGCCATGCCCATAGGCGCGCCAGGATGGCCGGAGTTGGCTTGTTGGACGGCGTCCATTGCGAGTGCGCGTATGGCGTTTGCCATCATTTGAGTAGTGGCCATCAGGCGTGAGCTCCGGAAAATTCAAAAAAATCAGGGTAATCGGCTATTTTACCGGGCGACAGCGCAAATACTCTAAAGTGCAGTCCATGCAACGATTGCGCCTTCTCCCATCCCTTCATGACCTTCATGACCCTCATGTCACCGGCCCGTACGGGCGGCACGCATGAGCGCACCCATCAAGGCGATGATTCTGGCCGCCGGGCGCGGCGAGCGCATGCGCCCGCTGACTGACGCCACGCCCAAGCCGCTGCTGAGCGTGCGCGGCCAGCCGCTGATTGAATGGCATGCGCAGGCGCTGGTGCGCGGCGGTTTCACCGAACTGGTGATCAACACCGCCTGGCTGGGCGAGCAGATCGCCGGTCATTTCGAGCGCCAGCCCCGGCTTGACAAGCTGAACGCAGCGGCCAGCCAAGGCGGTCTGGATGCGCAAGGCCAAGCCGGGCCGCTGTCGATTGCCTATTCGCACGAGGGCGTGGATTTTGGCGGCGCGCTGGAGACGGCGGGCGGCATTGCCCGCGCTCTGCCGCTGCTGGGCGAGGTGTTCTGGGTGCTGGCGGGCGACGTGTTTGTGCCCGGCTTTGCGTTTTCGCAGGCGGCGGTCAGTCGTTTTATCGACAGCGGCAAGTTGGCCCATTTGTGGCTGGTGCCGAATCCGGCGCACAACCCGAATGGCGACTTCGGTTTGGGTGAAAACGGCCTGGCGCTCAACCTGCCGCCCGACGACAACACGCCGCGCTACACCTACAGCACCATTGGCCTGTACCGGCGCGCCCTGTTTGACGCGCTGCCCTTTGGCAATCCGAACGGCTTGGCCGCGCCGCTGGCACCGCTGCTGCGCGCCGCGATGGACCGCCAGCAAATCAGCGCCGAGCTGTACAACGGTGCCTGGACCGATGTCGGCACACCAGCGCGGCTGGCTGAATTGAACCAGAATCCGTAGCGATGGCTACATCACCGTTAAATGTGGAAATTGTGGACTCCCACGCATAGGCAAAACTTTCTTCCCTGTGAGAGCTGAAATTTCCATACTTAACGATGACATAGCCGTAGCGATTGAGGTTCTGCCG
>CAIYKK010000405.1 GCA_903926695.1 uncultured Burkholderiales bacterium | reverse complement strand
CCAGCGTGGTTTTGTTCTGCGCGGCGGTGCGCAGCTCGCTTTGAATGGCGCGCTCGTTGGCCGAGTCCAGCGCCGATGTCGCCTCATCAAAAATCACCACCGGCGGATTTTTCAGCAGCGTGCGGGCAATCGCCACGCGCTGCTTTTCACCGCCGGAGAGTTTCAAGCCGCGCTCGCCGACGCGCGTCTGGTAGCCCAGCGGCGTGGAAACAATGAAGTCGTGGATGCGGGCGGCTCTGGCGGCTTCTTCGACTTCTTCGTGCGTCGCGCCGGGCTTGCCGTAGGCGATGTTGTATTCCACCGTGTCGTTGAACAGCACCGTGTCCTGCGGCACGATGCCGATGGCTTGGCGCACACTGGCCTGCGTCACCTGCTTGATGTCCTGCCCGGCAATCGTGATGCGGCCCTGCTGCACGTCGTAAAAGCGGTACAGCAGCCGCGCCAGCGTCGATTTGCCCGCCCCCGACGAGCCGACGACGGCTACGGTCTTGCCCGCCGGAATCTCAAAACTCACGTTGTGCAAAATCGGGCGGCTTGGGTCGTAAGCGAAGCTGACGTTTTCAAAACACACGGCGGCGTTCAGAGGGCCGTTTACCCCGCCTCCGCCCTGCCCGTCATTCAACCCGCCGTTTAGTCCGCCGCTCAGAGCACCGTTCACTGCGCCGTTCAATGCGCCGCCCTGCCCGCCAGCCTCCAGCGCGCCAAACACCAGCGGCAGCGCGCCCGGCGCGTCGGCAATCTCGCGCTCTTTTTCCATCAGCGTGAACATCTTCTCCAGGTCGGTCAGGCTCTGCTTGATCTCGCGATAAATCACGCCCAGAAAACCCAGCGGAATGTAAAGCTGAATCATGAAAGCGTTGACCATCACCAGGTCGCCCAGCGTCATGCGGCCCTCGGCGACGCCTTGCGTGGCCCGCCAGAGCATGGCGACCAGGCCGAGGGCAATGATCAATTGCTGCCCGGCGTTGAGCAGGCTCAGCGTGCACTGACTTTTGATCGCAGCTTCGCGGTAGCGCTTGAGGTTCTCGTCGTAGCGGGCGGCCTCGAATTCCTCGTTGTTGAAATATTTGACCGTTTCGTAATTTAAAAGCGAGTCGATGGCGCGGCTGTGCGCGGACGAATCCAGCTCGTTCATGGCCTTGCGGAACTGCGTGCGCCAGTTGGTCACGGTCACGGTAAAAGCAATGTAAAACACCAACGCAATCAGCGTGATGCCGGCAAACCAGACATCAAACTTGACCGCCAGCAGGCCCAAGACCAGCGCCACCTCGATCAGCGTCGGGATGATGCTGTAGAGCGAATACGAAATCAGCGAATGCACGCCGCGTGTGCCGCGCTCGATGTCGCGTGTCATGCCGCCGGTCTGGCGCTCCAGGTGAAAACGCAGGCTTAAAGCGTGCAGGTGCCGGAACACTTCGAGCGAAATGCGCCGCGCCGCGCCTTCAGTGGCCTTGGCAAAGACCAGCTCGCGCAGCTCGGTGAACAGCGTGGTGGATAAACGCAGCAGGCCGTAAGCCAGCAGCAGCGCGACCGGCACGACGAGCACCGCCTGCACGTCGCCGGGCTTGAAGCTCATCGTATCGACGAGGTTTTTCAGCAGCAGCGGCACGCCGACATTGGCCAGCTTGGCACCCAGCATGAAAGCCAGCGCCGCCCCGGCGCGCCATTTGTATTCCCACAGGTAGGGAAACAGGCGCTGGAGCGTGGCCCAGTCCGAGCGCGGCGCGGCGGGGGGCGCCGCAGTGGCGGGCGCGGGATAAGAATCGGTAGAGGAAGCTCGGGAGCGCATGGCGGACAATCGTTCGGGTTGTAAATTTGTTGTGAGATTGTCCTATGTCCCCAGAATCCAGAGCCCTCACGGGCCATGTCACCGCCGCTTCACCCGCCCCCAGCGCCGACACCGACACCCGCGCCCACAGCCCGCTGCCCACCGACAAGGAGTTGGTGCTCAAGGTGATTCCAATGCCACGCGACTGCAATCCCAGCGGCGACATTTTTGGCGGCTGGGTGATGGCGCAGGTTGATCTGGCGGGCGCGGTAGTGCCAGCGCGCTACGTCGCCGGGCGCATGGCGACGGTGGCGGTGAACCAGTTCATCTTCAAGCAGCCGGTGCGGGTCGGCGACATTTTGTCGTTTTTTGCGTCCGTCACGCGCATCGGCAGCACGTCGATCACCGTGCAGGTTGAGGTGTTTGCCGAGAGTTTTCGGGCGCAGGGGCGTTATTTCAAAGTCACTGAGGCCAGCCTGACCTACAGGGCTGTCCCATCAAAAATTTTGTTTCAAAATCAACCGCAAGTTGTCATTCCCCCAGCCTGCTTTTTTGCGCAATGCCTTGATCCCGATGCCCTTGAAATG
>CAIYKK010000404.1 GCA_903926695.1 uncultured Burkholderiales bacterium | reverse complement strand
TCGCCGCGCATGCCTGCAAATTTTTGCTGTATCGGCTTGACGTTGTCCAGCACCATCACCTGCTGGCCGATAGCCACGCCCACCGGCAAGGTGCCCTGAGCGGCGGCTGCAGGCGATTTGGCGGCGCGGCTCGGCAGCTTGAGCGTGCCAGCGATCCGGCCCGGCTTGCCCGCCTCTTTTGGGGCCGTCTGGCCGTCGTCCTGTGGCGCTGGGGCGGCGCTGGCATGGTCGTCGTGCAGGCAGCTGCCAGCGGCAGCTGAATGCCCACCTCCCATTTGCTGCATCGCGGCAGCGATGCCTTGAGTGGCTTCTGCTGCGGATAACTTTGGCTTGCGAGGGGCGGCGGCGGGCCGGTCGGTGCTGGCCTTTGCCCCCGCTCCCCCTTTAGGGTGCGACCCCTGGGAAATAGGGGTTTCGGGCAGCTTTTTTTCAGCTTTCAGCTTGGCCTTCACACCTTTTTTGACATCGGCTTTTACGGCTTCAACGTCCACCTGGAAATCATCGGCCACCAGCATCAAGCCGGGATTTGTGCCGCCGTCGTGACGCCAGGACTGGTACTCGACATCACGGTGCATCACCAGCAGCAGGATCATTTGCTCCGGCTCTGGGTGGTCGGTGATGTGGTCAATGAGTGCCTGCACCGGTGCAACCTTGCCCAGCTCCAGCAGGCCGCACAGGAATTTGGCTTTTTCGGTGTTCAGGCGGTTTGCAAAGTCGAGCGCAATGTGCCGGGCCACGTTCAGGGACAGGCCGCGATCCCGCGAAAACCTGCTGGTGCCAGACAGCTTTTCAAAAGTGCGCTTCAGCAGCTCATTGCGCCAGCCCTGTTCAAACTCGTTTTTCAGCGCTGTGGCTTCTCGGGTCTTTTTGATCTTTTCATCGTCCTTGAGGTTTTGCGTGATCTTTTTTGATGCCGCCTGGTCATCTCCGTCGCCCTGCTGCCCCAGCAGCTCGGCGACGGTGGCGGCGGGCAGCATGGCCACCAGCTCGCCGGGCTTGTGCGGGTTGTCGATCAGCACCGGCTTGATGCCCTCTTCCAGCGCTTTAGACAGCAGCTTGCGCAGTGGCTTTCCGGGCGTTGGGCTGTCTCGGGTATCGTCTAGCCGCAGATAGCCCTCGACGCTGCCCCAGCCGTTGGGCCACAACGCTTTGGCTTCGCGGCCCGTGATGACAGTCTGGCCGCGCTCATGCGCTGCCTGCAGTTCGCGCGCCTGGTGCGCTGCTTCTTTCGAGCGGTAGCATTCCGGGTCTGTACAAACGTCTGGACTGTCCACGTCGCTGAAAAGCTCGGGCTCATGGCCCGTGCGCTTTGGGCAAGCGCCGCACGCCGTCGCACCGGGCACCAGCGTGCTGTCGGTAATCGGGAACGTCGCTTTGTCGAGCGGCAGCATGTACCTGCTCTGTATGAGCCTGGACACTTCGCGAACACCGTAGCACTGCTCGCCCCGGTGATTTTCAAAAAGTACCACCTCCTCCATCGCTTTGATTTGCAGTTTGTGGTCTGGCAGGCGCGCCAGCATCAGCGCTTTGCTCGCGTCGATGATGCCATCGCACAGCTTGGTGCGCGCTTCCTGGCACAGGTCCAGCAGCTTGAGCCGCCCATAGACATAGCTGCGCGACTTGCCGATTTTTCCGCCCACGGCATCGGCGGTCAGCTTGCTGTGGGCCATCAGGCGCTCGTAGCCCTCAGCCTCCTCCAGCTCGCTGAGGTCATCGCGCTGCAAGTTTTCTACGATCTGCACTTCCAGCACCGTGGCGTCATCCATCTGCCGGATCATGGCCGGGATTGTGGATTTTCCGGCCATGCCACTGGCCCGAAAGCGGCGCTCCCCTGCCACGATTTCATACTGCACTTTAAGCGCAATGTTCGTGCGGTTGGCGGGCAGCGGGCGCACGAGGATGGGCTGATGCACGTCGCTGGCGCGGATGCTTTCGGCCAGCTCCAGCAGCTTGCCCTGGTGAAACGTGGTGCGCGGGTTGGTCTGGCTGGCGACGATGCTCGACAGCGCCAGCTCGGCAAACTCCGAAATTGACGCATTGCGCAATTCGGCAATTTCGGTGCCGGTCTCGATGTTGTATTCCTTCATGGGAGGGTCTTTGTGTTTGGGGTGACGGGCCGGTTTCCCGGTGCGTGGCGCAATTATTACCCTTTAGTAATTTTATGTAAATACTAGAAGGTAATATTTTGAGGTATCATCCGCCTAAGTTCCCGAGATCGTTCGGGACAGTCGGTTAAAAAAGAACCGGCCGGGCGTGAGAACCCGATGCAATTCGCGGCTAACATAGATAGCCGCCGCAGTACGCCGCGCGGCTTTTTGCTTAGCGCACCTTCTTTTTATGGCGGCGCTGACAGGGGGGCTTCGGCCTGGCCGGTTTTCGCTCCGCGAGTTGCCCGGTTTCTCACACCTGTCAGCGCTGCCGCCCGTGTGAGAAATGGTCGGCAGAGTTTGTCAAACGCAACTCTGGAGGCCAAACATGGCTCACTCTCCCCGCACCGCTTGCCCAGGCGCAACCTTCCTCCTCCCTACACCACGCGAATACGTCGATCTGCCAGACTACAACAAGGTCTCCTGCATTGATTTCCGTGTGTGCAACTGGAATCGACAAGACATGAAAGTCATGGCGCTTCAGGCTCACATTGACCAGAACAAGGTCTGGTTGCTTCACTGGGATATTTTGT
>CAIYKK010000403.1 GCA_903926695.1 uncultured Burkholderiales bacterium | reverse complement strand
TGATGGGCACGGCGGCGGCCGCGGGCCCCGACCGCGCGCGCATTTCAGCGGAGCAGGCCGTGGCCTGCCCGCTGCTCGAAGGCATTGACCTGTCGGGCGCCAAGGGCGTGCTGGTGCTGATTTCAGCGGCGCGTGGCTCGCTCAAGCTCAACGAGTCCAAGCTGGCCATGAACACCGTGCGCGCCTACGCATCGCCGGAAGCGCATGTGATTTACGGCACGGCCTACGACGACGATCTGGGCGAAGAAATCCGCGTGACCGTCGTGGCCACCGGCCTGAGCAGCCAGGGCACACGCCGCCAGACCGTGCCGCTGCAGGTACTGCGCACCGGCACCGACAACGCGCCTGTGAGCGCGCCCGGCGGCAAGCCCGGCGTGGGCAGCGCGCAGCCAGCGCCCCAGCCCGCTGCCCAGAGCGCCGATTACGGCAACACCGTGCCCCCCAGCGTGTGGCGCACCAACCGCACGCACGCCGCAGCCAAGGTTGATGCGCTGGCCGCTGGCGGCATGGATGATTTCGAGATTCCAGCCTTTTTGCGCCGACAGGCCGATTGAGCGCCGGGGCCGCCGCCGTGCGCCGCCCGGCGTCGCCCCGCCTACGCGCAGTGGCCCGTTTTGCGCGGCGCGGCGCGGTGCCGTGTGCGCCAGCGTTTGCTGCCCGGCAGGCAGCGCCTTGCCTGTGTATTTCTGGTTGCCCGCCGCATCTGGACAGTGGCCTCTTAAAATAACCTTCATGCTCGCTCAAAGAACCCTCAAATCCCTCACCAAGGCCGTCGGCATGGGCCTGCACAGTGGCCAGCGGGTTGAGCTGACCCTGCGCCCGGCGCCGCCCGACACCGGCATCGTTTTCCGGCGCACTGATTTGCCCCAGCCGGTCGAGATTCCCGTCTCGGCGCAGGCGGTGACGGACACGCGCATGGCCTCGACCATTTCCAGCGGCAGCGCCAAGGTGCTGACGGTTGAGCATTTGATGTCGGCCTGTGCCGGTCTGGGCATCGACAACCTGATCATCGACATCACCGCCGAAGAGGTGCCGATTCTGGACGGCTCGGCCTCGTCGTTTGTGTTTTTGCTGCAGTCCGCTGGCATTGCGCTGCAGGCTGCGCCCCGGCGCTTTGTGCGCGTGCTCAAGCCGGTGGAAGTGTGCCAGGGCGAGGGCGCCAACGCCAAATGGGCACGGCTCACGCCCTACGAGGGCTACAAGCTGAGTTTTGAAATCGATTTTGACCACCCGGCGGTCGATTCCACCGGCCAGCGCGTCGAGTTCGACATCGGCGCGGGCACGTACAGCCGCGACATTGCGCGCGCACGCACCTTCGGCTTTACCAAAGACGTGGAAATGATGCGCGCCAACGGCCTGGCGCTGGGCGGCGGGCTGGATAATGCCATCGTGATGGACGACTACAAGGTGCTCAACGCCGACGGCCTGCGCTACAGCGACGAGTTTGTGAAGCACAAAATCCTCGACGCGATGGGCGATTTGTATTTGCTGGGCAAGCCGCTGCTGGCCGCTTACAGCGCTTTTCGCTCTGGCCACGCGATGAATAACTTGCTGCTGCGCGAGCTGCTGGCCCACCCGGAAGCTTACGAACTGGCCACGTTTGACGATGAAAAAAACGCGCCTGCCGGTTTTGCCGCGCTGGCGCGTGCCTGGTAATGTGCGGACGCGGGCGTCACAGGAGTTCGAGCCATGCTGCTGTTTCGCTGGACGATTTTGCTGGCCCTGCTGGCGGCCACTGCGGCGTTCATGTTTTACGCCGGCACTGGTCAGGACCGCTTCAGGCGGTACGGCTGGGTGATTTTGAAGTGGGCGCTGATCGCAGCGTTCGGCTTTTTTGCCGTGCTGATTGCCGAGCGGGTCGGTTAGATCAAATTTTAACCATAGCGAGCTTTTCCTTATGCCCATAATCGTGGTGATTGATGACGATGCCAGCACCCGCTTGCTCGTCAGTCAGGTGCTTAAAAAAGAAGGCTACCAAGTCATGGCGGCCGAAGACGGCCCCCAGGGCCTGGCGCTGGTGCGTCAACTCAAGCCCGCGCTGGTGATCAGCGATGTGCAGATGCCCCAGCTCGACGGCTTTGAAGTGCTGGACCAGATCCGCAGCGACACTGCACTCGCGGGCACGGCCGTGATTTTGCTGACTTCGCTGCAAGACCGCAGCTCCATGCGTCAGGGCATGACCACCGGCGCCGATGATTATTTGACCAAGCCGTTTGCGCCGCAGGAGCTGCGCCAGGCTGTCAGTGCCCAGATGGAAAAGCGCGGGCGCGCCCAGGCCATGCAGATCAAGCGGGTGGACCAGGCGGTGCGCATCGCGCTAGAGGAGCAGTGCCACAAGATCAGCGAGCTGTACGAGGCGCGCATGCTCAAGGCGCTGAGCGAGCAGTGGCCCGAGAGCGGTCAGATCGCCGAGGACGAGCGCTTTGCCAGCGCCACCGTGCTGTTTGCCGACATGCGCGACTACGGCCTGTGGACGGCCAGCCTGAGCGGCGCTGAGCTCAGCGAGATCGTGCAGCAGCTCTACACCAGCGTGGGCGATACGGTGTACCTGTTTGGCGCGCGCTACATGCAGTTTGTCGGCGACGGCATGCTGTGCGTGTTTGTCGATGCCGCCGATACCGAGTCGGTGAACCACGGTTTTCGTGCCATGCGTGCGGCGCTCGGGCTGGCCAGCGCCACCAAGCGCCTGGACGGCTACGTGCGCCAGCGCTGGCCGGGGCGCGGGCTACCTCCTTTTTCGCTCGGCGTGGCGCTGCACAGCGGCCCGGTGGCCTTTGCCAGTCTGGCTGACCTGAGCGGGCGCGCCGGTCAGGCCACGCCGATGGGCGACACCGTGGCAGCGGCGCTCAAGCTGTTTCATGGCGAGCCCCGGCTGGACTGGAGCGTTGCCGCCAGCGCCCAGGCAGTGAGCCTGGTCAGCGGCGCCGTGCGTACCGGCCAGCGCGCCCTGGTGCAGATTTCAGGCCGCAGCCAGCCCCTCGACACGCTGGAAATACTGGGTTTGGCATGACATCCAAAGCAGCCAACCCGTTTCCGCACCAGCAAGGACTGGCCTGGTCATTGCGCACGGTGCTGATGATCAGCCTGCTGGTGTTTTCGTTGCTGCCCGCCGCGACCGTGGGCTGGTTTTTGTACCGCAGCAACCTGCACAGCGTCCACACCCTGTCCGAAAAGATTGTCGAAGACGTGGCCCAGCGCGTCAAAACCGATACCGAAACCCATTTGCTGCAAGCCCATCAGATGCTCAACGGCCTGATCCCGGAGCAGCCCAGCGACTCCGCTCTGGCGCATGCGCGCCTGCTGATCCAGACGCCCGAGCTGTTCGAGCAAAGCGCCTTTGTCATGATGGGCCTGATGCAGGATGTGCCACGAATACATCTGGGCACCCGCCAAGGCCTGTTTTTTGGGGTTGAAGCCACCGGGCAGGACGGCGCCCGCCTGCTGCGGGTGAGCGAGCGCGGGCCGGGCGGTCAGGCCGGGCGGCTTTTTTCGGCCGATTATCCGGGCGACCGGCGCGCTCCTGTGCCGCTGGCGCTGGGCGGCGGCGCATTTTCCGGCCAAGGCTGGTATTGGGTGGCGCTGGCGGACAGGGGTCGCCTCTTCACCCCGGTGGCCGTGGTGGACGGGCAACTCCAGCTCACGCTGGCGCAGCCGGTTTATGGCGCCGATGGCGATGCCCTGGGCGTGTTTGCCGTTGACCTGCCACTCAAACGCCTCGGCGAGATGCTCCAGCGCATGCGCATCAGCCCGCACGGTGCGGTGTTTGTGGTCGATGAACAAGGCCTTCTGGTGGCCAGTTCGACCGGCGATGCGCTGTTTTCTGGTGCGGGCACCGCGTTGGTGCGCCATACCCCTGCGAACAGCCTCAACCCCATCATCCGCAGCGCCTACGCTGAGGCCGCCCTCCGCCTGGGCAAGACCCGCGAGTCCAGCGTCCAGCGTGAATCCTTCCTGCGTCGCATTCCGATGGAGGGCGACACCTTGATGGTCGCGCTCAAGCCTTTCGGTGAAAACAGCGGGGTGCATTGGAGTCTCGTGGTGACCGCGCCTGAGAGCGACTTCACGCAGGAGGCGCTGGCAGCGCTGCAGAAAACCCTGGCCGTCACCGGCCTGACGCTGGTGCTGGGCGCCCTGCTGGCCGTCGCGCTGGCCTACCGGTTGGGTCGGCGCTTCAGGCTACTGACCGATGCGGCCGCCCAGATGGCGCAGGCCGAGGTGCCGCCGGTGCAGTACACCACCCACATCACCGAAGTGCGCCAGCTGTCGCAGACCCTGCACGACAGCGCCGAGGAGCTGCAGTACAACCAGGCCGCCATCGAGGCCCACACCGACGCCCTGTACCAGGCCAATGAAACCCTCGAAGCCCGCGTGGCCGAGCGCACCGCCGAGCTCAGCGCCTCGCGCGAAGAGGCGCTGGGATCGGCGCGCGCCAAGGCCGCTTTTCTGGCCACCATGAGCCACGAAATCCGCACCCCGCTCAATGGCATTGTGGGCATGACCACCATGCTGGCCGACACCGCGCTGGACGCCGAGCAGCGCGACTACATCCAGACCATGCGCGTTTCCAGCGACCAGCTGCTCGCGGTGATCAACGACATTCTGGATTTTTCCAAGATCGAATCGGGCCGGCTGGAGCTGGAGCACGAGCCGCTTAACCTGCAGGCCACCATCGAAGAGGCCTGCGACATCGGCGCCCCGCGCGCCCGCGAAAAAGGCCTGGAGTTGCGGGTGGACATGAGCGACGAGTTGCCCGCCTGGGTTCGTGGTGACGTGACCCGCTTGCGCCAGATACTGCTCAACCTGATCAACAACGCCGTCAAGTTCACCGAGCACGGCCAGGTGATCGTCTCGGCCCATGTGCTCGAAGATTTCACGCCCGAGCGCGGCGGGCTGGTCGAATTCCAGATCAAAGACACCGGCATCGGCATTCCAGCCGAGCGTCAGGCCGCGCTGTTCGAGTCCTTTGTTCAGGTCGATGCGGGCACCACGCGCCGCTATGGCGGAACCGGGCTGGGTCTGGCCATCTGCAAGCGCCTGGTCAAGCTGATGGGTGGCAATGTGGGGCTGCGCTCGGTGGTTGGTCAGGGCTCGGCCTTCTGGTTCACGGCCCGGCTGGGTTACACCGATGCGCCCGAGGCCTCGCGGCTGGCTTCGCTCAACATGGTCAGTCTGGCAGGCAAGCGTGCCGTCGTGGTGGACGACACGCCCCTCAATCTGCGCATTCTCAACAAGCAGCTGCGCCGCTGGGGCGTGGAGCCGGTACTCTTTGAGCACGGCCCCGAGGCGCTGGCCTGGCTGCAGAGCCACTCGGCCGATGTGCTGTTCACCGACATGCACATGCACCCGATGGACGGTCAGGCGCTGGCCCGCAGTGTGCGCGCCAGCCATCCCGCGCTGCCGATTGTGCTGCTCAGTTCCGGCGCCATGCCCAGTGGCGAGGATGCCCATATGTTTGATGTGCGCCTGCTCAAGCCGTATCGCCAGTCGCGGCTGTTCGAGGCGCTAGCCCTGCTGACGGGCCAGTCGGCAGCGCCAGCGACACCTGTCAGGGCTGCGCCCTGCGCGGCCAGACACCAGCGCATCCTGGTGGCCGATGACAATGTGATCAACCTCAAGGTTGCCCTGGCCATGCTGTCCATCCTGGGCTACGAAGCCGAGACCGCCATCAATGGCCGTGAAGCGGCAGAGCTGGTGGCCGCCTCGCTGAACAAGGATGGCGCCCAAACGCCGCGCCCCTATGCCGCCATCTTGATGGATGTGAATATGCCGGTAATGGACGGCTGCACCGCCGCCCGTCAGATCATCAGCCGCCACGGCGCCGCCGCGCCGCCCATCATCGCCCTGAGTGCGTCGGTTCTCGAAGAAGACCGTCAGCGCTGCCTGGCCAGCGGCATGACGGATTTCCTGCCGAAGCCGCTGCGCATCGACGAGCTGTCTGAAGTGCTGGCCAGCCATGTCAGCCCGCCTGAGCACTGGTCCGCCATTGAGGCCGTGGAAACCACAGTGCAGCACCTGCCGCCCGTCCCCGTTCCCGTCCCCGTTCCTGAGCTGCCGCCGGGTCAAGTGCTGATGGACTGGCGCCGCCTGGCCCAGTTCAGGGAGTTCGACGACAAAAACCTCACCATGACGCAAGAAGTGGTGGCGCTGTTCATCCGTGAAATGCCCCGGCGCATGAGCGACATCAGCCTTGCCCTGGCCGCTGGCGATAGCGCCGCGCTCTCACGCGCCGCCCACGCGCTCAAGGGTGCAGCGTCCAACATGGGCGCGCAGGCGCTGGGCAATGTCTGCGCCGCCTTGGAGCAGTCCAGCCGCATTGGTCAGTGGCCCGCCGATGCCCCGGCCCAGGTTGCCCGCATCGGCGCGCTGATCGAGCAGACCCAGCAGGTGCTGAGCGACTGGCAGGCCGAGCGCACTGCTGTGGCCGAGCCTGCGGCGGCAGCCGAGCCTGCGTCCGTGCCGGAGTCGGGCGTACACGCTTGAGCGGCCAGAATCGTCTGGAACCGTCGGGAATTGCCCGACGGCGGCTCGGAGCGCCAGCTCAAAGACGCCGGGCGTTGTCGCACGGCAACGGTTTTTCGTAAAACTTTAACCCGGCCTGCGCCTCATTTTTATTCATTTCTTGGCAAGGACTCAAGCACAGCCACAAAACAGCCTCGGCTTGCTAAAAAGCGCTGGGATGCGGCGATTCAAGCGCCGGACGACGTTTGCAGCCGCGACAGCGCCGTGCCCGCCAGTTCGCCCAGACGTTCGAGGAATTCGGTGCCCATGTCCTTGTAAAAACGCTCGGCATCGGGCGCGGCCAGCACCAGTAAACCCAGCACCGGCGCACCCGCGCTCGGTTCAGTGCCCGCGCCAGCGCGCAGTGGAACCAAAGCCACCGAAACCGCCAACGCAGGCTCGGGCAACCAGTTCACCGCTTCAAAACCAGAATTGGTACCGCAATAAGGCTGGGCCAGAGATTCGGCAAACGCCCGCGCTTCGGCGCTCACGCCATCGGCAAACGTCTCGCGGGAAAAGTCCCCGCTCACGCCCCAGACTTTCAGCGCGACCTGCGCGATTTCAAACTCGTCAATCAGCCCCTGCACGATGGCTTGGGGCACGTCGCTGCTGCTCGGAGTTTGCAGCAGCTTGAGCGTCCAAGCCTGCAGTTTGCTGGCGATGGCGGCGTTTGTCTGCGCGTGGCCCAGCATGTCGCCGACGCGGCTTTCCAACGCCTTGATTTGACTGCGCAGCAAGCTGGCCTGGCGCTCTTGCAGGCAAACCGCCCGGCTGCCGTAGCCGCTGAACAGCCGTACCGTGGCCAGCAGCGGCGCTTGGCGCTCAAAAAAGCCGGGTGTGCGCAGCAAAAATTCAGCAACATCGGTCTCGGTGGTGACGGGCTTGGGAAGTTTCATGGCGCGTCGGGGATGTCGATCTCGGCGGCAAACACCGTGGTGGCCGGGCCGGTCATCAACACGGGCGCGTCCAGCGCGCCGCTCCATTCAATCGTCAGCTGGCCGCCGCGTGTCAGCACATCGACGCAGCTGTCCAATAAACCCAGCCGAATCCCCGCCACCACCGCCGCGCAGGCGCCAGTGCCGCAGGCCAGCGTTTCACCCGCGCCTCGCTCATAAACGCGCAGGCGAATCTGGCTGCGCGAGACGATTTGCATGAAACCGGCGTTCACGCGCTTGGGGAACGCCGGGTGATGTTCGATCAGCGCGCCGGTTTCCTGCACTGGCGCGGTGTCCACATCGGCGACGATTTGCACGGCGTGCGGGTTGCCCATAGACACGACGGCGACTTGCACCGGCACCGGCACCTGCGCTTGCCCCAGCGCGTGCGGCTCACGCCCGCTCACGCCAAGGGCCAGCGGCCATTGCGGCCAAACATCGGTGGCGGTGGCAGAGGCGGCGCTGGCGGCAGCGGCAGCTTCGTCGGCATCGGCGTTGGCGTTGGCTGCATCGGCGGCGCCTGCTCCGGCGCTGGCGTCGGGCACCAGCCCCGCCGGGTCAAACGGAATGCGCGCCAGTTCAAACACCGGCGCACCCATATTCACCGTGACGCGGCCATCGGGCTGCATGCGCAGTTCAATCACGCCGCCTTGCGTTTTGACTTTCACGGCGTCCTTGGCCGTCAAGCCCTGCTCGCGGACGAAGCGCACAAAGCAGCGCGCGCCGTTGCCGCACTGCTCGACCTCGCCGCCGTCGGCATTGTGGATGACGTATTCAAAGTCAATGCCCGCGCCCGGCGACGGGCGCACCGTCAAAATCTGGTCGGCGCCGACGCCGAAATGGCGGTCGGCCAGAAAACGGTAGTGAGCGGTGGTCAGCCCCAGCGGGCCACGGGTTTCGTCGAGCACGACAAAATCGTTGCCCGCGCCCTGCATTTTGGTAAATCGGATTCGCATGGGCAAGATTATCTGCGCTGCGGGCGATCCGGCGTCAACACCATAATGGCGCATGGTCAGACCCACCCAACTCCTTCACCCCGCCCGCGAACCCGCGCCCACCCGCGCCGCCGCCACCGTCTTGCTACTGCGCGACACGCCTGACGGCCTCGAAGTCCTGATGACGCGGCGCTCGGCCAAAGCCAGCTTTGTGCCCAATGCCTACGTGTTTCCCGGCGGCGGCATTGACGCCGCCGACGCGCTGGCGCACGGCCAATCGAGCCGCCGCGCCGCGCAAAGCGACTTGCACCTGACGCAAGCCATCGCCGCCATCCGCGAGAGTTTTGAAGAACTCGGCGTGCTGCTGGCTCGCCACGCCGATGGCCACCAGCCGACGACCGAACTGATCGCCGCGCTGGACCGCCAGGCGCCATTTGCCGCCCAATGCGCAGCGCACGGCCTGACGCTGATGGGCAGCGAGGTATTTTTGCTGGCGCGCTGGATTGCCGACCGCGATCTGGCCAAGCGTTTTGACGTGCCGTTTTTAGTCGCCCGCATGCCCGAAGGCCAGACGCCCGTCGCCGACGAAACCGAGCAGTTCGAGCCGGTCTGGGTGCGCCCACTGGATGCGCTGGCGCGGCATGCGGCGGGCGGGTTTTTGATGATTTTCCCGACGATACGCACGCTGGAGCGGCTGCAGTATTACGCCGATGCGGACGCCGTTCTCAGCGCCTGCGCCGCCTCCGAAGAACCGCTGTGGCATTCGTGCCCGCGCACCGGCTTGATGGGCGGGCAAGAAGCGCGCTTCATGGAGCACGACGCGCCCTTTGGCGAGCTGGCGCTGACCTGCCCCGACGGCCAGGTCGCCCATTCGCTGGACTGGCAAAGCGAGCAACCAGTGCCGCTGCTCAAAAACGTGCAGCGCCTGACCGCCGCCAATCCCGGCGTGATGACCGGGCCGGGCACGAACAGCTACCTCGTCGGAACAAAGCAAACCGGCTACATCGTCATCGACCCCGGCCCGGACGACGCGGCCCACATTCAGCGCCTGCACGACGCGACCGGCGGGCGGATTCAGGCGATTGTCTGCACGCATTCGCACCCGGATCATTCGCCCGGCGCGCGGCCTTTGCAGGCGCTGTGTGCCAATTCGCCGCCGATTCTGGGCCTGCCGTCCGCCGCGACGGCGCAGGCGCATTCGCGCTTCATGCCGGATCGGGCGCTGGCCGATCTGGAATTGCTGGTTTTGCGCGGCGACGATGGCGTGACGCACACGCTGCAGGTGCTGTTTACGCCCGGCCACGCGGCCAATCATGTTTGTCTGGTGCTGCGCGAAGACGGCTTGCTGTTTTCCGGCGACCACATTCTGAACGGCAGCACCACCATCGTCAGCCCGCCCGACGGCAATATGACGCAATACCTCGATTCGCTGGATCGGCTGGCCCGCGCCTGCGAAGCGCACGGCATTGATTTCATCCTGCCCGCGCACGGCCATGTACTGGGTGGTGCCGCGCAGGCGATTGCCCAACTGAAAGCGCACCGCCTCAAGCGCGAAGCCAAGGTGGCTGCGGCCATGCAGGCGCTGCCCGGCGGCGATTTAAACGACTGGCTGGCGCTCGCCTACGACGACACCGATCCGTGCCTGTGGCCGATTGCGCTGCGCTCGCTGCAGGCGCATGTGGAGCGGATTACTGGCGACGAACGCAGACCATAACTCCAGCCTGTGCGCGCAACTACGCTGCCGCCGGTAGCGTAGTTTCCGAAAATAAGGTCGTACCCATCGAAAGCATAATCGCACGAAGCGCCTTATCCAGCCATTTTTCCATTAATGCATCTGTCTCCAAAGAAATTGGAAGTCCAGCCAGCATTGGCATCATCATGGGGCCGCGACCATCGAGTCCAAACTCAGGAAAGCGCATGTTCACCGCCCTGGGTGCCCGATCAAGTGCCTCTGGAAAAATAGCAAATACGCTCATGATTTCATTTCGGGAAATACAGTTCCTCAGTTTATCAAAAACTGCCATATGCTCATAATACTTGTCATACAGATTTTTGATATGAGTATTCTCAACCCAATATGGGCTACTGTACTTGGCATCCAGAATCAAGTATCGAACCAGATTGTTTGACATATCTTCAACGCGCATCGTGTAGTCTGGCCTCCAGTTGCTTCCAGAATACTCCGAGAGCTTGACAAGTTCCATATGCGGCGTTCGACCAGAAAAAGTCAAAATATTAGGCTCGTAAGACAGCGTAATTTTCATCTGCCCCTTCTCAAAAGTCATCACATCCGGGATCAGCTTTTCAAACTCTTCACTCAGCGAAGAATCAGTAAATTTCCAGCCATCTTCACTCAAATAGTCAAACAATCTAAAAAGAACAAAAAATTCAAAAATTTAAGACAAGGACCGCACCTTAATCAAAAACAAATCGCCATCAAAGGAAGGGCTTCCAAGGCCGTACCAGTGAGCGTATTGCTCAAAAATATTTCGGTACAAGCGGGACGAACGGACATAAGGCGTGATTTTTGGATGAACTTCTCCGGCAAACTTAATTCCAAAATCATTCTCAAACATTCTGATCAGATTTTCGGTAGAAAAAATAACGCGCTCGCAACGCTCATACATCGCACCGCCGGTAAGTTTTGTCAACATTTCACCAAGCGTGATATATTCTTTGTCGTAAGCCGAAATTTGACGATCTTTAAATTCAGCGCCAATCTCATCCATCAACGAAGTAATCACCCGGCGGATTGAGTAGAGCCCTCCAATCAGAATTGTATTTTCTTCGACATTGGTATTCCTGACCAGGGCGGTCACATCAATGGCGCTGGTCGAGTAGGTTCGTCCGCGCAATATTACATCCTGGCGTCCATCGCCGGGACGCAGTGAGTCAAGGTTGAAAATCACATCCACCGGGTCGATCAAACTGCCAGATTGCTCGGCTTTCCATGCGGGAACTTTTGCCGGAACGAGCTTGCTGCGAATTTGCTGTCGAAGCTCTCCCCTGCAATCGAGAAGAGTGTTGATGATTTTTTCTGCTGTGGACAGCACCATCTCTGGATCAGACCAGCCCTCTTTTATACCAGTTAGCCGCATCGTGCGCGACAAACAAACCCGAATGATGTTCTCTCGCTTCTCTGCCAGATAACGAATCATTCGCTCAGTCTGAATTGCGGTCACTTTTGTGGCCAACACCTCAAACGGCAGGGAAAACTTTTCATCCGCCATAAAAAGATGCAAGAAGGCCAAGCCAAAAGACTCGCGAAAGACTTTCTCAGGAGCTGATGAGAAAGCGACTACGCCGCACCCCTCCTCATCAGTAAAGTCCTCCCGATGGAGCTGGATCGAGTGGTCTTCAACAGCGACTCTGGGAACCCGCAATAGCTCATTAGTTCGACCAAGACATATCTTGACCTTGAGCTGTTGATTCTCTTTCACGATTAGTGGAGGAGGAGTCTCGCTGCCCGGCGACCAGTGCGTTACCCTGCCATCAATAAAAATTTGTACTTTTACTGAAAGCATCGCTTACCAGCAAAAAAATTCGTAGGAATGAAGATCATTCTGGCCAGACAAAATCATCTGATTCAGATATTTGGCAGAGTTCTCAAGGTCGTGATCTTCAAAGCATTTTTTTAAAGAAATCAAACGATTGCCGAACTTACTTCCGTGTCCAGTAACCTGCGGAAGAACATGCTGCATGATCGCCCAATCCAGTGCAGTCACTTCATTTCCATCTGAGCGCATGATAGGACGAGCACGACCACAATACTGACGAATGGCATTAATCTTGCGCTGGCTAATGTGAATGCTCCGCCCTTGATCAACGGACGGATTACGCAAAACTTCACGGATCGCCTCAAGCGCAGACTTCTCCCCGATTTCAAGTTCAGGTGTCTCATCGAACAGGCCGAACAGGGCATTCATATGCTCGGACGAGACAGGCAGGGCTTGCAAGACGGATTCATCAATAGATTGACGAGGAGTAATTTCACCGGGTTCCATCACGATCACACCAGCACGATCTAGGATACGCGAACTCAGTGGCTCTGTAGTGCCATCATAATTAATCGTGGCGAGAAAACGAAGACTCCGTGGAATCACCAATGAATCTTGCCCAATAGGTAACTTTTGATTGGCCGTAGCATCAGCCACCCCCATGAAAGCAGACCAGTAGTGCTCGATAGAACTCAGGTTCGCCTCATCAAGCAAGATGTAAGACATAGGATTTGAGCCTCCAACCTTCGCTTCTTCATCAATAGCACGCAAGAACTCGTACATGCCTGTCGATGCTGGCTGAAATCTGTCGTTCAAAGGATTATGAAAACCGACCATATCCTTAATCGAAGTCCATCCCCTCGCTACAGAAACGCTAAGAAGACGCTTCTCAACTCCCTGTGCTTGAGTCATGAGTTTACACAATGATGTCTTGCCAACACCCGGCAGTCCTGCAAAGAAAGTAATAAAGCTCTGCTGCGTTAATATCAATAAGTTGGCGACTTCCTGATTATCCAGTGAACGACCAAGTTCAGAAATCCGAATTTTTACAGAATCAATAACTGAACGCTGAATATCATACTTGGAATCTATATTTACCTTACTAGAAATATCCTTACAGTCAACCTTGATATCAAGTTGTTTCAATTCCTCTCCTGTAAAAGAACCATTGAGATGATCAACGTATGGCTTCATGCATCGAAGCTTCTTACGGATGTCATCTTCTGCCCTGCGGCTTTCTTCAAGCACGGCATCTCTCTCTTTCTTTTTATCTTCAATTTCTTTCTTTTTACCTTCAATTTGCTGCTGAATATGATCCAAAACGCCCTGTTTTGCTATAACTGATTTCTGAATATCATCGACTTCTGCCAGTTTTCCGATTCTTACCTTAATATCGGCAAGCCTATTTTCAGCAGCGAATTCCTTGGCATTCATTTCTGCGATTTTAACCTGATTCTCTTTGGAGACCTTTTCAAGGTAGGCTTTCTGGTCTGCAACAACGCCATCTTCAAGAGTTTTTCGATCTGCCTCGATTTTATCGCTCAAGGCAGTCGCCTCCTTGCGACGGGATTCAATAAATTTTTCAATTTCACTCAATTCACTTCTTCGACGTTTAATCTGTTCATCATTATGAAATTCATCTTCCCCTTTAAGCTGATCGATGTATTTTGTGCGTTTTTCCTGAACATACCTCTCAAGAATTTTCGCCCCATCTTCCCCCTTCAGATAAGTTGCAAAAACATCATTCATATCACTCAGAATATCCGCATTGAATGCAACAATCTTATTAAAGAGAGCGATCCGACTTTTACTCAATTGATCGGAGCCTTGTTTGCTGTTGCTTGCCAAATTTGAGAGATTCGCCAAGCTTTTACGATCGATTGTCCGACCCGCATTTTCAACAGCAAGCGCTTTCACATAGTCAATGATCTCTTTGTCACTCGCATATTCCTCGTACCCAATACTGGCAATATTAGCCACATTTTGAATCAGGGTTTTTCTGCCAATTACAGAATCAAGGTTAACTGCGTTATTAATTGTCGCCGGTGATATTTTACTGATTTGACGAGTGCGACCAACTCTACCAAGTCCGCCACCAGTAATAATTTTTAGCTCAATCTCCATATCATACAAGGACTGACTCTTGTCCTCCCAATCGAAAGGGCCGTAGCAATCGCCTGCACTATTTTTAATAAGAATGTACTTAGTACCTGGGAGTACACTGACGTTCAAGCGGCGGACATTTCGATCTGGCAGATTGGCATCAATGACTTCGGCAATGTCATTGGGCTGCAGCTTAAGCGAAGAATGAGCGTGTGCTTTGTATTTGCATGGCCCTTATTCTTCCTGATTGAGTTCAACACGAATTTTAAATAACTCACCTACCTTGAAATTAGCTTCAAGTTCTTCGTAGCCAGTTACAATAAAAACCTGCCTGGTCGGACAAAAGCTCTGCTCGGTAATCGGAAGTAGTTTCCCATCTACCTCTTCTGCAATTGCATCGATCAAACCAAGCCATGGTTTATTAACATTCGCTTTGTTCTTAACTCCTATGATGATTCGTTCGCTCATAAGACACCCATTAGGTAAAAATTGTTGGTCAAGAGGCCTCCATTAGCAGTGAGAGATTTAAATTTCGTCGGTTGTCAGGATCATACGTGCATATTTTGGTGGCGATCAGGCGCTTTTGCAGTTCAAACCTGCAGCAGCCGCCCCCGCGCCGCTTCGGTAATCACCGCCACGCACGGGTGCGTGATACGCCGCTCGACCGAGACGGCAAAAAACTCCTCCGTCATCTCGTCGGTGCGGCCGATGACTTCCACGCCGTACTGCGCCAGCGTTTCGGCCTCCAGCACGCTGGCCGACATGAACACGCCCCGGCCTTCGCGGCCAAAGGCTTGCATCAGCGCCCCGTCGTCAAACTCGCCAATGATGCGCGGGTGGATCTGGTGCTTGATGAGCCAGCTGTCCAGCTCCTTGCGCACCGACGACGACACGCCCTGGATCAGCATGGGCGCACCGTTCAGGCACTGCGGAAAGTCGCCGGTCAATTGCGTCTTCAGCGTCGGCGTGCAGAAAAAACTCATGGGCGTGCGGCCCAGCGGGTGATTGAACGCCTTGATGCTCAAGCGCGGCGGCATCTGCTCATCGGCCAGCACCAGATCGAGCCGGTGCAGCGCCAGTTGCGCCAGCAGGTCGGGAAACTTGCCTTCGCTGCAGATCAGGCGCACCGGCTCGGGCATGGCCAGCGCAGGCTCCAGCAGCCGATAGACCACCGACTTGGCCACCGAATCGGCCACGCCGACGCGGAACTCCAGCGTTTTGACGCCGCCGCTGGCCTGGCGCAGGACGGCTTCCATCTCCGCGCCCAGCGCAAAAATCTGGTCGGCGTAGCCCAGCGCCATGCGCCCCTCGTCGGTTAGTTCCAGCTGGCGCCCGCTTTTGCGAAACAGCGCACGCCCCAGCCAGCCTTCGAGCAGCTTGATCTGGCCGGACAGGGTTTGCGGCGTGGTGTGCAGCTGCTCACCGGCGCGCAAAATGCCGCCCGCCTTGGCCGCCACCCAGAAATAATGCAAATGTTTGAAGTTCATGCGTTGCCTGATTGTTCGTTTTTTACGCATTGATTTTGTTTCAAATACGAATTTACGCGAAGTGAAAAGGTTTTTATAGTTCAACCTATCAGGCCCGTTTGTGGAGGCCTCAAGGAGAGAACACCATGCGCATGAGCACCCGAAGCCGTTTTGCAGTCACCGCCATGATCGACATTGCCCTGCGTGGGCACGCTGGCCCGGTCTCGCTGGCCGATGTCGGGGCGCGGCACCAGATTTCGGTGTCTTATCTGGAGCAATTGTTCAGCAAGCTGCGCCAGGGCGGTCTGGTGCAAAGCACCCGAGGCCCGAGCGGCGGCTATACGCTGGCGCGCGCCGAGCAGGCCATTTCGGTGGCCGACATCATCGGTGCTATCGAAGCGCCATCGGCCAAGTCCGGCCACGTCGGCCAGGAAAGCGCAGACAAAGAAGGTCCGACAGACTCGATGACGCAAGCGCTGTGGGACACCCTGAGCGCGCAGATGACCGCGCACATGCAGGCCATCAGCCTGCACGATCTGGCCGACGAGCAGCGCGCCCGTGGTCTGAAGGTGGAAACGCGCCCGGTCAAGCGCGGGGTGTATGCGCCGCGCAAGCCCAAGCCGGTGCAGACGACGGCGCCGAACTCGGTGTTTGCGCTGGGGCGCTCGCTGCTGGCGGGCGGCACGACAGGCCGCGCATCGGCCTGATAGACCTGATGGACTTGAAGCCGGCTGGAAATAAAGTGTGAAGCCCGCCGATAAGCCGGATTTTGTGCGCCGAACTTGCCTTGCCCGAAAGCAAAGCAAGCCCGGTGTGACCGCCATTAATCTGGGCCGGGAGTCGCCTGCCCGGCTCGGTGCCACCTACCCGCCAGCTCTGCGGAACCACATCACTGCTGGCCTATTTGGTGTTGCTGCGCGTAGAGATTGCCCGTTTCACCCGGATTGAACCGGCTCGTCTCTGTTGCTCTGATCCTCACCTCACGGTGGAGAGGTGTTACCTCCTACGCTGTCCTGTGCAGTCCGGACGGTCCTCCAGTGCTTCCTTTCGGAAATTGCACCAGCGACGGTCTGGCAGGCTTCACCGTTGCATTATCG
>CAIYKK010000402.1 GCA_903926695.1 uncultured Burkholderiales bacterium | reverse complement strand
CCTGCTCGATCAGCACTTTGGCCACGCGGTCGCCGACCATCACGCCGCCGAGCGGAATGTAGCCGCTGGTCACGCCCTTGGCAAACGTCACCAGATCAGGCCGGTAGCCGAATTTTTCATAAGCAAACCAGTGGCCCAGGCGGCCAAACGCGCAAATCACCTCGTCGCTGATCAGCAAAATGCCGTATTTATCGACAATGCGCTGAATCTCCGGCCAATAGCTGTCCGGCGGAATGATGACGCCGCCCGCGCCCTGCACCGGCTCGGCGATGAAAGCGGCAACCTTGTCCGGGCCAACAGCGAGGATTTTTTCCTCCAGCCAGCCCGCAGCGCGAACGCCAAACTCAGCGGCGGTTTCACCCGGCTGGCCGAGTCCGTAAAAATACGGCTGCTCGATGTGCGTGATGTTGGGAATGGGCAAATCGCCCTGCGCGTGCATGCCGCTCATGCCGCCCAGCGACGCGCCCGCCATCGTGCTGCCGTGATACGCGTTGTTGCGGCTGATGATGACTTTGCGCTCCGGCTGGCCCAGCAAATCCCAATAACGGCGCACCATGCGCACATTCGAGTCGTTGCTTTCGGAGCCGCTGCTGGAATAAAAAACGTGCTTAAAGGTGCGTCCGCCCACTTTTGGGGCGAGCGCGGCCAGCCGGGCTGCCAGTTGCACCGCTGGCACATTCGTCGTTTGAAAAAAACTGTTGTAGTACGGCAGCGTCAGCATCTGCTGATACGCCGCATCGGCCAGCTCCTTGCGCCCGTAACCGACGTTGACGCACCACAGGCCGCTCATCGCGTCGAGGATTTTGTGGCCTTCGGAATCCCAGATGTAGATGTTTTCGGCGCGGGTGATGACGCGTGCGCCGCGCCCGGCCAGGTCTTTGAAATCGGTGAACGGGTGCAGAAAGTGTTCGCTATCGAGCGACTGGATCAGGGCGGTGTCAACAAGAGTGCTCATGGTTTTTTCCTCGAATCAAGGGTCGGTTGCGGGATGGATTTCAGACGTGCAGCAGCAGGTGCTCACGCTCCCACGGCGAAATCACTTTCATGAACTCGGCAAACTCCAGCTCCTTGATTTCTGAATAGACGGTGATGAACTCGCGCCCCAGCACTTCGTGCAAATCGGACTCGCGCCGCAGCCAGTCCAGCGCCTCGCCCAGACTGCGCGGCAGCGAATACGGCGACAGGTAGGCGTCGCCTTTCATTTCCGGCTTGGGCTTGATCTTGTTTTTCAGGCCGAGGTAGCCGCAGGCCAGCGTCATGGCCAGCGCGACATACGGGTTGGCATCGGCACCGATCACGCGGTTTTCCACCCGGCGCGCCTGCGGCGTGGCAATCGGCGAGCGAATGCCGACGGTGCGGTTGTCGTGGCCCCAGGCAATGTTGATGGGCGCGGCGGTGTCCCGCGACAGGCGCCGGTAGCTGTTCACATACGGCGCAGCCAGCGCCATCGCCGCCGGAATGTAGCGCTGCAGCCCGCCGATGTAATGGTAAAAAGCCTCCGACGCCGTGCCGTCTTCGTTGCTGAAAATATTGCGCCCCGTGGCCTTGTTAAGGATGCTCTGATGCACATGCATGGCGCTGCCCGGCTCACCCGCAATCGGCTTGGCCATGAAAGTGGCATACATGTTGTGGCGCAGCGCCGCTTCACGCACCGTGCGCTTGAAGAAAAACACCTCGTCGGCCAGCCCCAGCGGATGGGCGTGGAAAAAATTGATCTCCATTTGCCCCGCGCCGACTTCGTGAATCAGCGTATCGACATTCAATTCCATCTTTTCGCAGTAGTCGTAAATCTCCTCGAACAGCGGGTCGAACTCGTTCACGGCGTCGATGCTGTAGGCCTGGCGCGAGGTTTCGGCGCGGCCACTGCGGCCAATCGGCGGGCGCAACGGGGTGTTCGGGTCGGTGTTGCGCGCCACCAGGTAAAACTCCAGCTCCGGCGCCACCACCGGCACCAGCCCTTCGGCCTCGTACAGCTCGCAGACCCGGCGCAGCACACTGCGCGGCGCAAACGGCACCAGCTTGCCGTTGGGGTCAAAGCAGTCGTGAATCACCTGCGCCGTCGGGTCGGTCGCCCACGGCACGATGCGCACCGTGGACGGATCGGGGCGCAGGTGCATGTCTTTGTCGGTCGGGCTGATCACGTCGTAATACGGCCCGCTTTCGGGAAACTCGCCCGTCACGCCCATCGCCACCACGGCTTCGGGCAGGCGCATGCCCCGGTCTTCGGTGAACTTGCCACGCGGCAGGATTTTGCCCCGCGCCACGCCGGTCAAGTCGGGGACCAGACACTCCACTTCGGTGACCCTGCGTTCGTTCAGCCAGTTTTCCAGATCGGTGAACGTTGCTGTTTTACTGATACTCATGGCGCGCTCCTGTTGTCAACGCAAGTCGATGATTTAAAAAAACAAAATTCAGGCGGCGCTGGCCTCTGACGCAGTGCGGGCGGCGCGGCGGCGCTGGCAGGCCGCGCCAAACGCGGCAAAGATGGCGCTGTAAAACGGGTTGTCGCGGCAGTGCCATTCGGGATGCCACTGCACGGCGTAGGCAAAGGTGGCGGCGCTTTCGATTTCCACGGCTTCGACCAGCCCGTCGGGCGCGTGGCCCAGCGCTTTCAAGCCCGGCGCGAGTCGGCCAATGCCCTGACCGTGCAGCGAATTGACCTGCGCCGCCTCCGCCCCGGCCCACCGTGCAAACACCGAACCCGGCGCAAAACGCACCTCGTGCGCGAGGCGGTCATAAGCGTCGTTCAGCCCCATTCCGGCGGGCTCACGGTGGTCTAAATAACCCGGCTGGGTCTGCACGGCCTGCGCCAGCGAGCCGCCCAGCGCCACGTTGATTTCCTGAAAACCCCGGCAAATTCCCAGCAAAGGCACGCCCGCCGCCACACAAGCGCGCACCAGCGCCAGCGTGAGCGCGTCGCGCGCCGGGTCCAGCGGCAGCGCCGGATTGGCGACGGCCTCGTCAAAATTCGATGGATGCACATTCGAGGGCGAACCGGTCAGCATCACGCCATCGACAAGCGCCAGCAGCGCCGGTATTTGCGCCGCGTCGGCCAGCGGAAACAGCACCGGCTGGGCGCCCGCGCACTCCTTGACGGCGCGGGCGTATTTGTCGCCCAGCACCAGAACCGGCATCTGACTGCCATCTTCCCCCAGAAAACGGTGATCGGCGGGCAGCCACACCAGGGATGGAGAAGAAACAGAGGGCGAAGAAGTCAACATGATAAGTACCGCTTTGGTGGCGTTGGTTTGCTTCAGGGCGCGTTCACAGACTCATCATGAAGGGAGACTGGTTGACAATAGGTGCCATTTGGCGCTTGACGATGGTGCCACTTTAGCCCGGTTGAAT
>CAIYKK010000401.1 GCA_903926695.1 uncultured Burkholderiales bacterium | reverse complement strand
CACCCCGCTGGCGCTGGCCGAGATGATGACTTCCAAAGTCAGCGTGCCGCACAAAATCCGCAAGCGCCTGACGCAGGCCGCGCAGTTCATCGAGAACTTCAAGCACCGCAAATCAGTCGTTCACCTGATGAACGAGGCTTTTGCGACCCCGACCACGCCATCGGCGCTGCATCTGGCGCTGGCCAGCAGCGGCGCGGGCCTGTGGATAGATACCTGGTACGACGACACGATGGCTAGCGCGCTGGCGCAGACCTGGCCAAGCGGCTGGGCGCAGGTGCAAGGCCTGTCGCAGTCCGAACATTTTGGCAACTGGACCGGCGCTTATGCCGCCGACGGCGCGGCGCTGGCCGCATTGCCGACCGACACCGCCCGCCTGCTTTACAAGCCGATTGGCAGCCACGGCCCGGCGGGCAATTATTTGGTCTCCGACAGCGATTACGTTGAAGTGCTGACCGAAATCGACATTCAAACGCCCATTCCCGCCGCTGTGCAGGCTTGGCGCACCGGGCGCAATTTCCTGTTTATCGGCTGCCGCTTTGACGACCAGCTCACGCGCTGCTTTGCGCGCCAGATCATGAAACGCTCGTCGGATCAACACTGGGCCGTGCTGCCCAACGAGCCGACGCGCATGGAGGCGCGCTTTTTGCAGGAGCAAAACATCACCCGCATCGCCATGCCGCTGGCGGAGTTTGCCAAGCAGATGACGGCGGCGCTGCAGCCCGCGATGGCCGCCTGAAGTTTTTTGCACCAATTTCCCTTTCCCTTTGTTCAACCCTACTGACGAAAAATCATGACAACATTCACAGTCCTTCCTTCCGGCAAAACCTATGACGTAGCCAGCGGCACCACGCTGCTCGCGGCCCTGCAATCCGTGGGCGAAGAAATCCTGAGCAAATGCGGCGGCGAAGGCAAATGCGAAACATGCCACGTTTTAGTGAGCGTGGGCCGCAAGAGCCTGTCCAAAATCAAGCCCACTGAAAACGAAAAGCTTGACGGCATGATCGGCATCAGTTCCAACTCGCGGCTGGCCTGCCAAGCGATTTTGGGCGAAGAGCCCGTCACCGTCGAATGGGTCAAAGCCTGAAAACGCGTCCAAAACCGTCCCCACTTTCCCGTAGAAATTCAGATGAGCACCCCGGAAATCCTGGCCCGCAACCGCGTGATCCTGACGCATTTCGACAGCTACAGCACGGCGCTGCTGTTCCCGCTCTGGGAAACCAAAAGCCTGCTCTGGCCCCAAGCCTTGCCGGAAGGTGCCGCGCCGCTGCACCCGCCCGCCGAACCCGGCACCGGGCACGAAGCCGACGCCGTGATGCAGGCCGTGGTCGAGCGCTGCGGCCTCAACCCGGACGAGCTGGTGTATGTCAGCGAGTTCCAGCACTGGGCGCAGACCGAAGACGGCCCGATGCAGATCCACCTGCTGCGCTTTACCACGCCGGATGCGCCCAAACCGGCCATTGAGGCGCTGGGCGGCGTGTTCAAGCCGATGAGCATGTTGCGCGGCAGCGCAATGAGCGAGTTGCTGCTACTGCGCGAGGTGTTTAACCTGATTGTGGGCGGGGGCGGCGGTCGCTAAAGTGGACCCCCAAGTCAAGACAATTTTTCACTCCGTTTAAGCTGCACTCGGTTTGACTCGCAGCTGGACGGCGCTGCTCCGGTTTTGGCTTGTGAGCCGGTTTCACCAGCGGGCGAGGAAATTTATCCACGATCAAGGCTCCGCTGGCGCTGGCATAGACCTCGTCGGGCGTGCTGTACTGCAGCGCCTGCCCAAGCTGAGCCAATGGTTTGTTGATATCCTGCCCGCCTTGGTAAAAATAGAGACGGGTTAAAACCAGCATGACGCCCGCCGCGCTTCAGACCGACGGACGCACCACCGGAAACGGCGGCAGCCCGGCCAAAATTGCCGCGCCGTAGCGCATGCTGACCAGGCGCGTGTCGCAAATGGTGATGACCGCCCGGTCGGTGACGGTTCGCACGCCGCGCCCGGCCCACTGGGCCAGTTTCATACCCGCACGCGGCACCGAGAGTTCGGTGAATGGATCGCGCCCCTGGGCGTTGAGCCACTCGGCCAGCGCTTCTTCCACCGGCGAGTTCGGCGGCGTGAAGGGCAGCTTGTCGATCACGACGTGTTCGCACAGCTGGCCGGGCAGGTCGATGCCTTCGCCGAAGGACTGCAGGCCAAAAATGATGCTGCGCTCGCCCGCGATGATGCGGCGGCTGTGTTCTTTCAAAAGCTCGGTGCGTGAACGCACGCCCTGCACCTGCACCTGCGCGGCCAACTCCGAAGGCAGCGCGGCGTGGCAAGCCTGCATCTGCCGCCGCGAGGT
>CAIYKK010000400.1 GCA_903926695.1 uncultured Burkholderiales bacterium | reverse complement strand
GGCCCCGGCGTTTCTGGGCGAGCATTTGGGCTTGGCACCAACGCAGTTTTTCTGGTTTTTCATGCTGACCATCTCGGGGATTATGTCGGGCGCGTGGTTGAGCGGGCGGCTGGCCGGAAAAATCGCGCCCAAGCGGCAGATACGCCACGGTTTTGTCATCATGCTGGTGACTTCGGTGATCAACCTGGCGGCCAATTTGCTCTTTCCGGCGCATGTGTCGTGGGCGCTGTTTCCGATTGCGCTGTTTGCCTTTGGCTGGGCGCTGACGATGCCGGTGGTGACGCTGCTGGTGCTCGATTTGCACCCCGAGCGGCGTGGCATGGCCTCGTCGCTGCAGGCGTTTGTCGGCTCCAGCGCTAACGGACTGGTCGCTGGGGTGATCGCGCCGCTGGTGATGCATTCGACGCCCGCGCTGGCCGCCGTCTCGCTGGGCATGATGTGTGTCGGCCTTGTGGCCTGGATTTATTTGCATCACCGCTGGCCGGAGCTGGGCCGCACGACGGGTTAAAGCCAGCGCCGCTTCAGCTTCAGCAAAACATCAAGGCGATGAGCGCCGCGTCTTCGCCGAGGTTGAGCTGCGCGTAGCTGGCCGCGCGCAGCAGCAGATAAGCGGCCGTGTCGAGGTAAAACTGAAGGTTCATGGCAGAAAGCTGCGGCTTGAGTGCCTGTCCTGCGGCGCAGGCGGCCTTGGCAAGAAGTGTTGATGGTGCGGCTGGCGGGGATCGAACCCACGACCCTTGGCTTCGGAGGCCAATACTCTATCCACTGAGCTACAGCCGCAACGCTGGAAAACAACTTGCACCGAAAGCCTGTGCGGGCCGCACAAACATTGGCGCGTTTTGACGGTGTGAAGTGGTCAACGCCACACAGAAAGCGCGATTCTATCAGCCCTGCGCGCGTCAGGATTATTCAAGAGCGCGTGGCTATAATGCGGCGACCCTGCAGCAGACTGCGGCAGCCCCCTGATCCTTCGTTTTTTGAGGACGCCATGAGCGCAAACGACTCCACCACGGCCCACAACGGCCCGATCAAGACCCCCCAGCAGTTTTTGTCGGCAGTTTCTCTCATTTTTATTGGCGCCCTTTTGATCCTTGCCGGGCTGGCGTATTACGTGTCCTCGGCAACCAAACCGATGGCAGGCGCGGACAACTCCGAGCGGGCCATCGCAGGGCGCATTCAGAAAATCGGCGCCATCCAGATCAAGGACGCCAACCGCCCGCTGCGCACTGGCGAAGAAGTTTATAAAGCCCAGTGCTTTGCCTGCCATGCCACGGGTGTAATGGGTTCTCCCAAATTTGGCGACGCTGCAGCCTGGGTACCACGCATTGCCACTGGCTTTGCAGCACTGCTCAATTCGGCCCTCAAGGGCAAGAACAACATGACCGCACAAGGTGGCGGCGACTTCCAGGATGTCGAAGTGGCTCGCGCCATCGTTTACATGACGGCAGCTGCAGGCGGCAAATTCCCTGAGCCAGCCGTGCCTGCTGGCGCTGGCGATGCTGCTGCGCCTGCTGCCGCAGCGACTGCACCAGCCGCCCCGGCTGTTCCCGCTGCTGCAACACCAGCCCCAGCGGCAGCGCCTGCCGCCCCCACCGCCAAGGTTGCCGCAGCAGGCGGCGCTGGCGAAGGCCTGTACAAGCAAGTCTGCGTAGCCTGCCATGCCGCTGGCGTCGCTGGCGCGCCAAAATTTGGTGACAAGGCTGCCTGGGAGCCGCGCATCAAGACCGGTCTGGATATGCTGACCACCAGCGCCATCAAAGGCAAAAACGCCATGCCACCCAAAGGTGGCTCCGCTGCTTCGGATGCTGACGTTCGCTCGGCTGTCGAATACATGGTGAGCGCCGCCAAGTAAGCGTCTCAGTTGCTTGCGCAAAAAAGCCGGTCATTGACCGGCTTTTTTCATGGGCGTTGATCTGATTAGCAAAACCGAGCAAGGCGCTGGCCTGCTCACAAAGACTCCACACGCAGGTACGCGCTGCTGGCTATTTTTTCTGCCGCGCTTTGGGGCTGCGCACATAGCCGAACCGGGCGGGCAGATCGGCAGCCAGAACTTCTGCCGGAACCCACAGCCCCTGCTCCACCGCCTCGGCGGCATGGACGATGTCCTGCGAATGAACCAGGCCAAAACCTAAGTCGGTATCCAAATACAGCCGCCCCAGCTCATCGAGCACGCAGTGCTGGATGCGTCCGATCTGGCCGGTGTGGGCTGTGACGGCCCAGCCGCGCTCGGGATCGACCCGCCAGACCAGCGGTGCCGCTTCGAGTTCGACATAGACGCGCTGCGGGCCATTCTGAAAAAACCACTGGCCGCTGGCATCACTTTCGTAGTTGCGCGCAATGAAGTCGATCAGCTTGGCGTGCGTCAGCAGCGAGCCCTTGCTGGCTGGAGTTCCACCCTCGGCGGGTGTGGCAAAAGGACCGGCGGCCTGGGCCTGATCATCGCGCAGATACCAGTTGCCACGCGCATCAAGCCCGAGCCAGCCGTAGCAGTCGGGAACATTGGGCCATTTCGCAATGGCTTGGGAAACAATATCATCCATCCGTCCATTTTCCGCTGTTTTGGCCTGCGTCAGCCCTGCGACCTGCTCCAGCGGACTACAGCTGCGCCGCCAAAAACGCCACCACGGCCTCAGGCATGGCCTGCACATGCCCCGGAAACAGTGGCCCCGGCGCCCGCACCGACGGAAATCCAACGTGGCCGCCCTGTGCCGGGTACCACAGGGTGACTTGCGGGCTGACATCCGCAGGCCGGGGCAGGCTTTCCACCGGAATGAAAGGGTCATTGACCGCATTCAGCGCCAGCGCGGGCACGGCAATCTGCCGCAGGTGTGGCTTGGCGGAGGCGCGCGCCCAGTAGTCTTCGACACTCTTGAAGCCGTGCAGCGGCCCGGTGAACACCTGGTCAAAAGCATGCAGATCGCGGGCGGCCAGCAGCGCCTCGCGGTCAAACAGGCCGGGGTACTGGGCGAGCTTTTGTAGCGCCTTGGGCCGCATCGACTGCAGGAACATGCGCGTGTACACCAGCCGGTTAAAACCCTGGCCAATGGCCCGTCCGCTGGCGGCCATGTCCAGCGGCGCGCAGACCGAAGCCACCGCCGCCACCACCTGCGCAGCTTGAGCGCCCATCTCGCCCGCCCAGCGCATCAGGGCGTTGCCGCCCAGCGAAATGCCGACCGCCACAACCGGGCCGGCGTGGCGATTAGCAAAGCGGCGCAAAAACCAGTCGATTTCAGCAAAGTCGCCAGAATGGTAGGCGCGTGGTGCCAGGTTGATCTCGCCCGAGCAGCCGCGAAAATGCGGTACAGCGCAGGCCCAGCCCCGACGGCGGGCCACATCGGCCAGAGCCTGCGCGTAGTGGCTGGCCGAAGAACCTTCCAGGCCATGAAAAACCACCAGCAAGGGCGTCTGGCCGCTGGCCGCTTCGGCTGCGGCGCCGCCGGGCGGGACCAGCCAGTCCACATCGACAAAATCGCTGTCCGGCGTGCTCCAGCGCTCGCGGCGAAACACCGGCGGCGAGTCGATAAAACGGCGCGCTCGCAGCGCCGCCCAGATCGTCTGCACATTGCCACCGGGCAACCACCAGGGCGCTGCATAGTCCATGACTGAACCCTTCAGTGAAGAAGCGGCAACGCCGACACGTCCTGCGCCTCGTGCGAACCGCCTGCGCTGACGCGGTGAGGCACCATGCGCCAGCTCTGGGCCGCGTCGATAGCATCGGGACTGGCTGGCCGGGGTGTGGGTTTTTGCATGGTGTGCCGGGTTGGGGTTCAGACGCGGAGAAGATAAAATTCTGGGCGAGAATCTATTGCGGAATTTTGTGCCAGCTTGCGCTGCACATCAAGTCCGCATGGTGCAACCTGCGCTATGGTAGTGTTACCGTCTGCACTTGAGGGAACCATTCCATGACATCACGCTTTTTAAGGTTTGCCGCCGCCGCCCTGCTCGGCTTGCTGCTCACGGGCTGCGGCTATAACAGCTTTCAGTCCCTGGACGAGCAGACTGGCGCCGCCTGGTCGGAAGTGCTCAACCAGTACCAGCGCCGTGCCGATCTGGTGCCCAACATCGTGGCCACCGTCAAGGGCGAGGCCGCTTTCGAGCAGGAAACGCTCACCAAGGTGATTGAGGCGCGGGCCAAGGCCACCTCCATTCAGGTCACGCCCGAAACCCTCAACGACCCGGCGGCGTTCAAAAAATTCCAGGCCGCCCAGGGCGAACTGGGCAGCGCCCTGAGCCGCCTGATGGCCGTGAGCGAGCGCTACCCCGACCTCAAAGCCAACCAGGGTTTTCGCGACCTGCGGGTCCAGCTCGAAGGCACGGAAAACCGTATCACCGTGGCGCGCAACCGCTACATTCAAACGGTGCAGCAATACAACGTGCTGGCGCGCAGCTTTCCAAGCAACCTGACCGCCATGATCTTTGGCTACAAGGTCAAGCCCAATTTTGCGGTGGCCAATGAAGCGCAGATTTCCGCGCCGCCCACCGTCGATTTCAACAAGAAATAAGCAGTTTTTCATGATGGCCGCTGGCCTTTGGTTCTCCACCCTCACGGCCCGGACCGGAGAAATTGCCCGGCTGGCGCTGGGCCTGCTGGCGGCCATTTACCTGCTCCTGGCGGCCTTGAGCGCCCAGGCCCAGGACGTGCTGCAAGTCCCTGCCTTGAGCGCCCATGTGATGGACGAAACGGCCACACTCACCCCCGCCCAGAAGGCGGCGCTGGAGGCCAAACTGCGCGCTTTCGAGGTGTCAGGCGGCGCGCAGGTGGTGTTCCTGATCATCCCCAGCACCCAGCCGGAAGACATTGCAGCCTACGCCCAGCGCGTTGGCGACAGCTGGAAAATTGGCCGCAAGAGCATCGGCGACGGCTTGCTGCTGGTGGTGGCCAAAAATGACCGGAAAGTGCGCATTGAAACCACCAAGGCGCTCGAAGGTGCGATTCCCGATCTGGCCGCCCGCCAGATCATCGAAACAGCCATCACCCCGCGCTTCAAGCAGGGCGATTTTGCGGGCGGCCTTGATGGCGCAGCCAGCCAGATCATGGCTCTCATCACTCAAGAACACCTACCATCGCCCGCGCAAAAGTCCTCCAACAGTCAGGACTTTGACTGGAGTTCTCTGGTGGTCCTGCTGTTTATCGCTGTGCCGATTGGCGGGCGCGTGCTCGCCGGCCTGCTGGGGCGCAAACTGGGCTCCCTGATGACTGGCGGCGCCGTGGGCGCGCTGGCCTGGATGGTCAGCGGTAGCGTGGTGATTGGCGCCATTGCGGCTCTGGCGGGCGCAGTGTTTGCGCTGATCACCAGCTTGGGTAGCCTGGCGCGCAGCGGCGGCGGTTCCGGCTGGAGTTCTGGCAGTTCCACAGGTGGCAGTTGGGGTGGCGGTGGTGGCGGGGATTTCAGCAGCGGCGGGGGTGGCGATTTCGGTGGCGGCGGCGCTTCGGGGGACTGGTAAGCATGCTGAACAAACTGCGCATCTTGATCAAACACCTGTGGCTGGACGCCTCGGACACCCGGCGCGCCATTGCGCCCGATGTCCTGGAGCGCCTGGCTGCTCGGGTGGCCGCCAGCGAGCGTCGCCACAGCGGGCAAATCCGCATCGGCATCGAAGCGTCCCTGCCCGCGAGCTATCTGTGGCGGCTCAACCGCAACAACACCCTCGGCGACCTGATCCGCCAACGGGCCATCACCCAGTTCGGCAAGCTGCGCGTGTGGGACACCGAGAACAACAACGGCGTGCTCATTTATGTTCTGCTGGCCGAGCATGCGATTGAAATC